>JANXSH010000085.1 GCA_025356615.1 Planctomycetia bacterium
CCTGGGCGAACGGCGTGCGGCCGAACTCGCCGCCCCAGACGACGAGCGTCGAGTCGAGGAGGCCGCGACTCTTCAGGTCCGTGAGGAGGCCGGCGATCGGCTGATCGACCGCGCGGGCGTTGTCGTCGTGGCCGCGTTTCAGGTCGGAGTGCTGGTCCCAGCGGTCGTGGCCCAGGCTGGGGCACGTCAGTTCGATGAAGCGCGCGCCGCGCTCGATGAGTCGCCTCGCGATGAGGCACTGCCGGCCGAAGGTCTGGGTGTGGGGGTACTTGGCGTCGAGGCCGTAGAGCGCCTTCGTCGCCTTCGACTCGCCCTTGATGTCCATAAGCTCGGGGACGGCGGTCTGCATGCGGAACGCCGTCTCCTGGTTGGCGATGGCCGACTCGACGGCGTCGGACGGCCCGGACGATTCGACGCCGAGGCGGTCGAGCGTGCGGACGAGGTCGAGCTTGCCGCGCTGGCGCTTCTCGTCCGGCTCTAGTCGGCGGAGGTTGGCGACGGGCGAGTCGGTGGCGCGGAAGACGCTGCCCTGATACGCCGCAGGCAGGAAGCCCGCGCCGAAGTTGTCGAGGCCGCCGGGCGGGATGAGGCCGCCGTTGAGGACGATGAAGCCGGGCAGGTTTTTGTTCATACTGCCGAGGCCGTAGCCCATCCACGCGCCCATGCTGGGCCGACCCTGGAGGCCGTTGCCGGTGTGGAGGAAGTAGTTGGCGCTGGTGTGTTCGGGGAACTTGGAGGTCATCGAGCGGATGACGCACAGGTCGTCGGCGCGCTTCGCCAGGTGCGGGAACAAGTCGCTGACCCACAGGCCGCTCTGGCCGTGCTGGGCGAACTTCCAGGGCGACGCCATGACCGTGCCGACGGCGTCGAACTGGGTCGGCTCGACCTTGAATATCTTGTGCGGATCCTTGCCGTTGTGCTTCGTGAGCATCGGCTTGGGGTCGAACGTATCGACCTGGCTCGGCCCGCCGTCCATGTAGAGGAAGATGACGTTGCGCGCCTTCGCCTTGTGGTGCAGGCCGCGAAGGGTCGGATCGACGCGCGGCGGCGCAGCGGCGTCGGCCTCGGCGAGCATCGCCGACAGCGCGACGGCCCCGAAGCCGCCCGCGCAAGTAGCGAGCATCTCACGGCGAGAGAGCGGTCGGCGGAATCGTCCACAGTGCATCGCGGGGGCCTCCGGGCGGGGTGATGGATATAGTTTACCGCGTGGGGGCGGGGAGGGGAAGCGCCCAATCTTGTCTGGTGGTCGAACGGGTGTTATACTCGTCGCGGTTCGGGAAGACACAACTGGCAAGGGAGAACTTAGCCCGACGCGCTAGCGAGGGTTCAGTATACGTCCTCGGTAGTAGCCCTATTTCCCTCGCTCGCGCGTTTTGGTACTGCGCACCAGTCAGGGAGGAAATACAGTTACTGCCACAAATACAGCATGGACAAGAAGTTGCGACTCAACCGGACAGACGGCGTTTTCCCGATGCGCAGCGTCCATCCGGCGAATTCGTCTTCTGGACAAAAGAACAGTATGAGTCGTAAAATGTTACATGGATTGTACTTATGAGATTGCCTTGCGGGTTCGTCTATTTCCTCCCTGACTGGTGCGCAGTACCAAAACTCGCGCGTCGGGCTAACATTGTGTCATCCTTGTCCGCGACGAGTATTAGTCCGCTGGAGTGTGGGCGTCCGCCGTTGCTCGCCCTTTCCTCCGTCCGTTGGGAACGCCCTCAAAAGGGGATGTCATCCGCGCCGGGCGGCGGCGTATCACCCTCGAAATACGGCACGGTAGGGTACGGGTCGGGGGGCGGTGTCTCGGGCGCGGGTTGCGATTTCAACTCCAGCACCCCCAGCCGTCGGCCCAGGGACGATTGCGCGAGAGTCTCGGCTGCCGATTCGCGGATCGCGTTGTCTCCCAGGCGCAGCACGAGGAGCTGGCCAAGGTGTCCCGACTCGCCCAGAGCCACCGCGGAAGTGTCCCCCAGGTCGTTCTGGCTCAGGTCCAGCTCTACCAGCCCGTCGGCCGCCGGCGACCCGGCCAGGGACACGGCCCCCTTGTCGAAGAGGTTGTTGTCGCGGATGCCCAGCGTGTGCAGCGCGGCCGGTTCTTGCTCCAGTAGGGCGTCCAGTCCGGCCGGGCCGAAGTAGTTGTGGCCGACCTCTAGCATCCGCAGGCCGCCGAGAAAGGCCGCCTTCGCCAAGGCCCGCGCGCCCGCCAAGGGGATCTCGCAGCGGTCCAGCCGCAGAGCCTTCAGTTCGCCGAGACAGGGGGCGGCCGCGACGTGTTCCACGCCCGCCCCCTTCAGGACGTTTTCGCCGAGGTCTAGCGCCTCCAACCGCAACCCCGCCACGGCGGAGGCGAACTCGACCATCGCCCGGCCGGTCAGCCGGCCGTCCCGCAGGGACAGTTCTTTCAGCGCGGCGGCGTGCGGCGAGCGCAGCAACGCGCGCAGGCCCTCCTGAGCCATGTCGTTGCCGTTCAGGTTCAACGCGCGGACGGTCGCCAGGCCGGGCCAGTCCATCAGCGCCCGCATCCCCGCCGCGCGGATCGCCGGGTCATTGGAATAGCGCTCGTGCCTCGACTGAGAGGAGAAGTCGAGTTCCTCCAGGGCCGTCAGGGTGGCGGACTCCGACAGGGCACGCAAGCCGTGGTTGCCGAGGTTGTTCGACGGCAGGCGGAGCGAGCGGAGGTTCGCCAGGTGCGGCGAGGCGAGCAGCGCGGGCAGGTCGCTCCACACGTCCCCGGCGGTCAGTCGGCGGAGGGTGGCGAGCTGCGGCGACTCGGCCACCCACGCGAACGACTCGAACTCGGGCGTCCCCGTCAGGGTCAACTCGCGCAGTTCGGCGATCGGCTTGACTGATTTGCGGCCCTCGCGCTTGCGGGGCCAGCGGACCGTCACCGCTTCGACCGGGGCGACGGCCCGGCAGGCGTGGGCTTTTGCCCGCATGGCGTCGAAACTGGCGAACGACACCTCGGCCACGATCCCCCGGCGGAACCCCTCCCACCTCGCCCCCTCGACCGCCGGCACTGCCGCCAGCCATTCCTCCCCGTGCCGCTTCAGCAACTCCCGCTCGCGGAGGAGTAGGGCCACTCGCGCCGCGTCCCACGACGGCAGTCGGGCCAGTTCGACCTGGACGCGGATGAACTCGGCGCGGTCGTCCTGGCCGTCCTCCATGAGCCAGTCGGCGTAGACGAGGCGCGGGGTGTCGTCGTCGATGTTGGTGACGATGTCGTCGAGAAAGGCACCAGACAGCCCGCCGCTCATGGCAAACCCTCCCAGACCGGGACCAGCCGCCCGGCGACCCCGGCGACGACGGCCGCCAGGCTCCCCGACACGCCCCCCCCTCGTGAAGACTCGACGAAATCGTACCATCGTGCCGAAGACAGTTTCATACCCCACCACGAAGACGCCCCGAACAACGCCCGCGCGTCGTCGCCGGTCCCGCCGAGTTCGGCGAACGACGCGGCGATCGCCTCGCGCAGCGAGTCGAGGTCCATCGGCAGGCGCTCGAGCAGCAAGCGGAGGTCGTTGAGATCCTTCGGCCGCCAGCCCAACATGCCGAGGTGCCACAGCGCCTGAATCTTCTGCCCGACGACCGACTCGGGCCGGCACATCCACACGCGGGCCGATTGGCCGCACGCCGTCGGGAGTTCGCCCAGCACCGGGGCCGGCTGCGGCGGCGGGCCGCCGGTGATGTCCACCTGAAAGTCGGCCTCGTCTTCGCCCACCCGGCCACAGGCGTGGATGCGCACGCCGGGGTGGGCCGT
>JANXSH010000132.1 GCA_025356615.1 Planctomycetia bacterium
GGCCTGGGTGTACTGGAAATCGGAGACGCCGAGGGTAGAATGAGTCATGGTCGCACGGTGGTTGTGAGGTAGGTCGTAGTAACCCTATTCCTATCAACCACCTGCGGCTTTTTCACTCCCGCTTAACTTCGAGGCATTGGCCTTACGCCACGACCTCAACGTGATCGACTGGTACAAGGACGACCCTCGGCGACGCCCCGCCGACGCGAATGCGCAACGGGATCTGGACAGTGTGATCTACTCGGCGAGTAGCGGGATGACCCAGTACATCACTTCGTTCCCGCTGAGAAAACGCGACCGGGAGGCAATAATCCGCAAGCTGATGAGGGATCGGCCTTTCTATTCCCCGATCCAGCGCGCCGGGGAAAAGGCGTTGAAGATCCTCGACTCGATGCCGGAGTACGTCCCAACTGCGATACCGCTTGCCAGGCTCACCGGCACGCGAAGCGGTGCATTGGGCTAGAGTAAGCGGGCTGATCCGGGCCGCCGTCGCCTCGGTGTTCATCAAACATATGGGGCGCTGTCTACACGCGCGTTGCCCGTCTCGAGCAGTTCCTCGACGAAATTGGCTCCGGATGATGATAGTTCAAACCGCATCGACGGGGCGGCGCATCTGCAAAATGGTAGGCGGTTCTGCCGACTCATGCTCCCAGAACGTCGGCTCGATTCCGAGTTCGATGTGCGACTGATGCACCACGCAAAGGTTGTGACAGAGGAACTTGCAAAGCACTTCGTTCTTCATCGCCACGTCGGTCTTGCTCCTGACGTGGTCGCGGAACTTCGCCTTGACCATGCTGAACGTGCTTTCCGCGTTGCTGCGCTGGTGATAGTGCTTCAGGAACTCGTCCCGCTTGAACGAGTAGTAGAAGAACATCTTCTCCCAGAGCGTTCCCGCCTCTCCCGCGACGCTGTTGCTCTTGAAGGGGACGTAGGCCGTCCCGCCCATCGCCTCCAGAAGTTCGAGGTTGTCCTTGCTCAGGTACGCCTTGTCCGCCGGGACTTCCTTGACGGTGAAGTTCTTCGCCGTCGCCTCCACGAGCGGCTTGAGCATGGGGCAGTCGTTCGCGTCACGCCCTTCGATGATGACCGCCGTGACGATGTTGGTTTTCACGCCGCACATGGCGTGCGCTTTCACCCAATCGTGCCCGGAGCGCTCCGCGCCGTATTTTTCGTCGAACCAGCGGATGAACCGCGACGTGCTGAACCCGGTCGAATCCGGGGCGAAGACCGTCTCGACGGCCCTCAAGGGCAGACTGCTACGGACGATGAGGGAGTGGAGGACCGGCGTGAGGTCCGGGTTTTCGAGAAAGGTGTTGACCTTGTTCGGGTGGATCGGTCGGGACAGGTGCCCCTTCGCGTGCGCGTCCTCCAGGTCGCAATTGAAGCGCCTGCTGCTGAACGTCGAGTAGACCTTGTAGACGCAGGAGAACACGGCATCCGCCAGCGGCACCGGCTTGCGGCCCACCTTCGCCGGGTCGCGATCCGGCTCCCCGATGCCCCGGCAGAGGTCGTGCAACAACACCTGAACCCGCCGCTTCTCGGTCATCTGGGCCTGGTTGTACGCGGGCCAGTCCTGCTTGTAGGTCGGGCGCTTCGGCACATCATCGACGACTACCCCCGGCGCTTTGCCGCCGTGGTCGCGGGCGCAGACGAGTCGGGCGGCGATGATGTGCTTGCAGGGGAGCTTGCGGAGTTGGAAGTCTTCGCAGCTACAGGACGGCTCGGAACCGATCGTCACGCTGTACTTCGCGCCGCTCGATTGCGATGGGACGATCCATACGCCATTCGCGAATGCGATCTTGCAGCGGGCCGCGATCTCGAGAGCTTTCAGTTCCCGCATGTCCATCTTCCAGACTCCTGTACTAAAATACAGGAATCAATGTAGCATGTTTGTAGCAACAGAATTAGGTCAGTAGCTTGCCACCGTGGCATCTTCGTTGCTACAATCTTTGCATGGCCGGAAAGCCCAAAAAGCCCGAGCAGGTCAAGACGTACATGCTCCGCGTGCGCATGACGGAGGCGGAGCGCGCGTTGCTAGAGGAAGCGGCGCGCATGAAGAGTCTTGAAACATCAACATGGGCGAGGTCGGAGTTGGTGGCGCTCGCCAGGAAGTTGCTGGGCAAGTAGGGCCGATCACCCGCCCTTAGAACCCGTCCAAGAACTACTCCGTGATTCTCGGACGTGGGCGGATTGTGTAGTTCCATTGAGGGCAGATGTCGTGGCGGGTCAGTTGAAGGGCTT
>JANXSH010000212.1 GCA_025356615.1 Planctomycetia bacterium
GGAGGGGGAGCCAGACCGGATCAGAGGGAGACGTGACGCTCTCAGACATGCCTCCGGCTCCCCCTCCCCTTTAGGGGAGGGGGTTGGGGGGTGGGGTCAGCCGCTGGGAGACTTCACCTTTCTCTCTTGTGTCGGAGAGTCGTCATGGTCGTTGCCGCCCAATGCGTTCCCGTCACCTCCTCATGGGTGAGCCAGTTCGTCCTGACCTGCGACAACGAGCTGGCCGTCCAGTTCCGAAACAACGTCTGCTGCCTCTACCCCATGACGAACGCGGCCCTCTTCCAGATCGCCATCAGCTGGCCCTCTCCGGGCAAGTTCGTCCACCAGTTCCTCTACAAGAGGCTGCCGTACAGGCTCATCAAGCCGCCCTGTCCGGCCCAGCCGTGCGGGGGCGTCACGACGGCGTGTTGCCCGGCGGACCCTGTGCCGACGGCGCTCCACGCGACGTTCACCGGCGCGGGAAGTCTCGACGGAACCTACGCCCTGACCTACGACTCGACGATCAGTGAGCCGACCTGGACGACAGCGAACGCCTTCACCTGCACCGAAGTCCCTTCGCCCCTTATCTTCGCCTGCAAGACCTTCGGCTCGGCGTGGCTCGCGACGATCGGCTCGCACGGCTACTCGCCCGCCGGCGGTAGCACTTGCTCGCCGTTAGTCCAGCGGTTCACCGGAGTGGATCTATCCGCCTGCGTCGGGCCGACCGGGGCAACGATTACGGTGACGACATGAGCCGACCATGCCTCTGCGACCAATGCGACCTGTCGCCCTGGTCTCGATTCCAGCCCCACGAGTGCCGCCTCTGCTGGCTCTACCACCACGACCCGGAGTATCGGGACTTTTGGGACGGGGAGCAGCTTTCGGAAGAGCCGACGAGGCGTGCGTTGCCCTGCATCCACCTGGGCGCGGTCCTCGACCGGCGAGGCTGTCCCTGTCCGGGCCTCTGGCTGCGCGGGTGTTTCCTGCACGGCCCGATCACCATCCAGACCTGCAAGACCTGCCCCGACTACGAGGAAGACGCATGAAAGAACTCCCCCGCCTGCTCGTCCCCTTGCTCCTGCTCGCGGGCCTCGTCGCGCTGACCTATGTCGCGAACCCCGGTCAGGAGCCGCCCCGACCTCCGCCGCCCAAGGATCCCGACTGCCCCGACGACAAGTGCCCTCCCAAGCCCAAGAAACCGCGCAAGCCGTGGGGCGAACTCACAGGAGCCACGGTCGGTGGCTCTCGCCATGCGGACGGCACCGAGTTGATGTTCGATCTGCCCGCGTCTCTCCATCAGCGCAACACCGGCGGCAGCAACGGCGCGGGCCTCTGCGTCTACGCCAGCACCAGGCACTCGGGCCACTGGCACGACGAACCCGCGATGCAAGGACTCTTCGACTGGATGCGAAAGCACCCCGGAGGTAGTTATCCCGAGAAGTTCGACCGGACGATGAGCCAGTTCTGCAAGGAGAAGAGCCTCCCCGTCCCCAAGTACCTCAACGTCCAGAACGCCGACCTCGCCTTGCTCCAGAAGGCGTGCGCCGCCGGGCTGATGCCGGGCGTGACCTACTCCCGCAGTCCCACGGGCCGCTACGGCGGCCAGACGATCGACCACATGGTGAGCCTCGTCCACGCCGACGATCGGCACTTCGTGATCCTCGACAACAACCACCCAGGGGCGGACCAGTACGAGTGGATGAGCCTCGCCGAGGCGAAACGGGCCTTGCCGACCCGGCAGGGCAACATATGGGCCATCATCCCGCTCCGACCCGGCCCGCCCCCCGTTCCCATTAACAGGAGTATCCCATGAACGCGCTCCTCCTCGCCCTCGTTACCCTCTCTCCGTGCCAGTACGAATGGCGTCCCTGGCCGGGACACACCGAATCGGCGCTCCTCCTCGATGGCCGACAGGTCGGTTCCTGGGACGCCGTCGGCGGCATCTATCGCCCGTTGAACGCGGATGGGACGTGGGGCGACAGGACCGCCGCCCCGATCAGCCCTCCTGTCTCCGACTTCGGCGTCGATACCGGCAAGGTGTCGGCATCGACACGCTACACCCTCAGCGGCAAGGAAGTCTCCCGGCAGGAAGCCGAGCGCGCCATCGAGGATTCGCGCCTCCCCAATCACGCCGACAAGCTGTGGGTAACGGTCATCGGCCCCAGGGAGAAGACGCAACCCGTCCTCGACGACCTGGCGAAGACCGCCCTCGGGGACCGGATCATCGCGAAAGCCTACGTCGGCACTCACTGGCACGTCGCCCAGGCGGGGTTCGCCACGGACGGCGCTCCGACGATCTACGTCCAGTCCGCCGACGGGACCGTCCTGCACCGCCAGGACGACTACGCAGGCGGCATCGAGGGACTGACCTCCACCCTGACGAAGTTGCGCAAGCCGAGTCCCGACTACGACAAGACGAAGGATCCCGACACGCGCCGCTCGTTGGCGGGCGGAAGAGTCCCCGTCGGCCTGCTGTGCCTCAGTGGCGCTGCTGTCGTCGCCCTGTACCTGACCCGAAAGAGAGAGTGATCGTCCCATGCTCAACGCACTCCTGAACCCCGACATGATCCATGTGGCCTACGCGCTCGCCGGAGCCGCGTTCGGCTGGTGGATCAAGCGTCACCCCGATGTCATTCCCCCGGAACTGGCCGATATCGTGAAGCTGCTCATCACGCGCCACCAGGCGGGCAAACAGGCCGACGCCCACCAGACGCTTCAGGCTCTCGCCGTGCCCCCGAAGGAGGCCGTCAAGTGAAGCCGAGCGTCCGCAACCGGATCGTCCGCCATGCGAAAGTGCGGGCGGGCGACCTGGTGCCCCACGAACTGAACCCGCGCACCCACCCGGCGGGGCAGCGCAAGGCACTGGCCGAACTCTACCGCGAGGTCGGCTTCGCCCGGAGCCTCCTGGCCTACGAGTTGCCCGACGGTCGGC
>JANXSH010000234.1 GCA_025356615.1 Planctomycetia bacterium
GATAGACTCGTTTGTTCACACCTGCACACATGATTACGCCCATTGCCGCGAAAACTCACGAATGTTCTTGCCGCAAGGACCGTATTCTCCGATAATCGCCAGCGCGTCCAGACCAGTTAACTTTTCAGACACCCTCTAAGATACGTTGTGTCCTCATTCACCCGGAGAGCAGATGTCCACCCCCACGCCACGCGGTCTCTTGTTGTGCGACGACCTGATCTTCACGAGCCGCGTCACCGGCACCGCGAAGGCGCTCGGGCTCTTCGTGGCCGCAGCGCGAGACGTGACCGCGCTCTCGAGCATGGCACGGAAGGAGCCGCCGACGTGCGTCCTCCTCGACCTGAATCATCCGCAACTCGACCTCGTCGCGCTGCTCGACGAGTTGCGATCGATCGGCCCGATGCGCGTCCTCGGCTACGGCTCCCACGTCGAAGCCGCGACGTTGCACGCCGCGCGCGTCGCGGGGTGCGACCCCGTGTTGCCGCGCAGCCGGTTCGTCGAGGAATTGCCGACGGCGCTAACGGGGTGGCTAAGCCCGATGTGAGAAGGTCTCGAGCGTTGCGGGTATACTTCCCCTTCGCCTCGGCGTAGAACAGTAAGGCCAGGGTCGCCGAATGGCTCGGCGCGCCAATCCCCATCGAACGCGAGAGGTGTACCATGCGGAAGTGGAAGATCGCCGGTGTCAGTGCGGCAGCACTCGTCGTCGCCTCAATCTTCGTCGTCCCGATGTTGCTCGGCGCGCGAGCCGTGCCGGGCCAGGGCGACGAACCCGCCCGCGCCGCGCAACTGCCCATCGGGCAAGTCATGCTCTATTCCTCGGGCGTGGGCTTCTTCCAGCGCGAGGGTAGCGTCGAGGGCGATGCTCGGGTCGATCTTAGCTTCCCCGTGTCCGACATCAACGACCTCATCAAGTCGATGGTCCTCCGAGACCTCGATGGTGGTCACGTCAGCGCCGTCAGCTAC
The DNA here is from genome assembly GCA_025356615.1 of Planctomycetia bacterium. Taxonomy (GTDB): domain Bacteria; phylum Planctomycetota; class Planctomycetia; order Gemmatales; family Gemmataceae; genus JANXSH01. The sequence goes on from JANXSH010000234.1 coordinate 964, forward strand.
GACAGCAACGCGCCCTTGGATCGCACGCTCAAATCGTTCGCCATCGACATGAGCCGTAATCCCGGATTCGCCGAGATCCTCAACCAGGCGCGCGGCGAGCGCGTCGAGGTCGCCCTCGCCAACGCTGCATCAGGGGCGCTCACCGGCACCATCGTCGGAGTCGAGAAGCAAAAGCAAGTCGTGAACAAGGACGTGAACGAAGTGCAGATGCTGAACCTGTGGTGTGCCGACGGCATGCGTGGCATCAAGCTGGCCGAGGTGCAGAAGGTGCGCTTCCTGAACGCGACGATGGACGCCGAGGTCAAGAAGGCGCTCGAGACACTGGCGCTGTCCCACGACACGCAGAAGAAGGCCGTCAGCCTCAAGTTCGCGGGCGAAGGGAAGCGCCGAGTCAAGGTCGGCTACGTCATCGAGAACCCGATCTGGAAGACTTCGTACCGTCTCGTCCTGTCGCCGAAGGAACAAGAGAAGCCGTACTTGCAGGGCTGGGCCGTGGTGGAGAATCCGAGCGACGAGGACTGGAAAGATGTCCGCATGGTGCTGGTGAGCGGCAGGCCCATCAGCTTCCAGATGGACCTGTACACGCCGCTCTATGTGCAGCGACCCATCGTCGTGCCTGAACTGTTCCAGGGGCTTCGACCTGTGGCCTACAGCGGTCGGATGGATGAGGTTCCGTTAGCCTATGCCCTCGATCAGATCAGCGACATGGACGAGGGAGGTCAACTCCAACAGGAGGGGAAATCTCGCTTCAAACTCAAGAATAGTATTGACAAGCGATCCGTTCCACAGGCAAAACTTGCCGGTGGTGGTCCGGGTCGAGATGGTTGGGCCGACGAATCACGTCGCAAGCAAAAAGAGAAACTAGACCTCGGCCAGAGCGTCTCCTCAGTGGCGACAGCGGCGAGGCTCGGCGACTTCTTCCAGTACACGATCGATCGCCCCGTCAGCCTCCCACGTCAGAAGTCGGCCCTCCTGCCGATCATCGGCAAGGACGTGGAGGCCACGCGCGTCTCGATCTACAACGAGGCCGTCCAGGCCAAGTTCCCGCTCCTGGGCCTGCGCTTCAAGAACACCTCGGGGATGCACCTCATGCAAGGGCCGGTCACGGTCTTCGAGGGCAGCGCCTACGCCGGCGACGCGCGGGTCATGGACCTCCAGCCCAACGAGGAGCGCCTCGTCAGCTACGCGATGGACCTCGGCACCGAAGTCAATGCGGTGCCTTCCCAGGAGAATGGCCGAATCCTGACGATCAAGGCCGTCGCTGGCATCATCGAGACGAAGGTGAAGAACCGCCAGCTGAAGACGTACACCATCAAGAACCGCAACGACGCCGAGCGCACGCTCCTCGTCGAACACCCCGTGAATACTGCCTTCACGCTCGTCGGCTCGAAGCCGAAGGAGACCGCGAGCGACGTGCATCGCTTCGAGGTCAAGGTGCCCGCCGCAGCGACCAAGGTTCTCGCCGTCACCGAAGAGCGCGAGGACCAGGTCACCTACTCCGTCACGACGAGCAACGACGAGCAGGTCCGCTGGCTCATCTCGCAGCCCCTGGCGAGCCAGAAGGTCAAGGCCGGCCTCCAGAAGGCGATCGAGCTGCGCTGGGCCAAGTCGAAGACGACGACCGAAATCGCCGAGATGAAGCGGCAACTCGCGTCCATCCTCGAGGACCAGACGCGCATGCGGGCCAACGTCAAGGAGCTGCCGACCGGCTCGGACATCCACAAGCGGCTCCTCAAGAAGTTCGACGAACAGGAGACGCAGATCGAGAAGTACAGGACCGACATCAAGAAGGCCGAGGGCGTCGAACACACGCAGGACGTGGCGTTCCGGGATTACGTCGCCGCCTTCTCGGCGGAGTGACCGACCTGGCGAGCGGGGCGTGTAAACGCCCTGGATTCCTTGAAAAGATTCCAGGGCGTT
>JANXSH010000259.1 GCA_025356615.1 Planctomycetia bacterium
CTGCTTTTGCAGTTGCAGGCTGCCGGGCTGCCCGCCCCTCTCCTTCCGGTCGACGAGGCGCATACCTCGCAGCAGGCGCGGGGTCGGTATGTCGCGGTGAATCGCCCGCGCGGGAACGTCTTCATGATAGGCCTCCGTGGATTGGCTCCAGGGAGACTGTACACGATGGGAAGATCGCTAACCACCCGAGACCGGATCCAGGGGTGACGGTGGATGGTGGCAAGCGATGGAAAGAGTGGCCGGGGTCGAGCGCAGCGAAAACCCCGGTGGCCTGACACTCGTTTCACGGCTTGGGGCGAAGCGAGTCGGGCTGCATCCGGGGTCTTCGACCCCTGCCACACACTGAACACTGAACCCTGAACACTACACCTCCATCACGATCCGAAAGCCGTTCGTCCCCCGCCGGCGTGACCCCGTGCGACTTGCCGAACGGCAACGCTCGGGGTCGTCGCACCAGGCTCCGCCGCGAGCGACGCGCGGGCACCCTTCGGCACCATAGCTGCGCGGGTCGTCTTCCGCGCTGAACCGATAGGAGTTGTCCGAGTAGGCGTCCAGGCACCACTCGTTGACGTTGCCGTGCATATCGAACAGCCCAAAAGCGTTGGGCAGGAACGACCCCACGGACATCGTGTGCTGGCGATACGTTCCCTTTCTCCCGCCATCGTAGGGTATGCAACCGTTGTAGTTTGCCTGTTTGATCGAGATCGACTTCCCGAAGTGGAAGGGCGACGTGGTGCCTGCCCGGCAAGCGTACTCCCATTCGGCCTCCGTCGGCAAACGGAAGCGTCGGCCCGTACCGTTGGTCAACTTCGTACAGAACATTTGGCATTCCTCCCACGGCACGTTGTCCACCGGGCGATCGTCCCCCTGAAACAGGCTGACCTTGGACCCGATCATCCGCCGCCACTGTGCTTGCGTCACGGGGTGGATGCCCAGGTAGAAGCCGGATGTCAGATTCACCCGGTGCGCCGGCCCTTCATCGGCAGAACGCCCCGGCTCGCGCTCCGAGCTGCCCATCAGAAAAGACCCCGGCGGGACCAGGGCGAGTTTCGATTCCACGCCCGTGCCCAGTCGTATCACTTCCGTCGGCACGACGGGGCGAATGCCGGAGGCCAACATCTGGCGCAATCGCCCCTCGATCGGCCCTCGCGGTGCGACAGTGGGCCGACGGAGCGCGAGCGACAGGCGATGGAGTTCGGCCGGGCCGGGTTGGCCCGACTCCTCGAGGTAGTCCGCCAACGCGAGCCACGCCAGGTCATCGCCCGGATCGGCCTTCACCACTTCCACCATGTTCACGCTCAACGGCACTGCCCTCCCCCGCGAAGACTCTGCGGCACTCCCGGCGACCTCGCCTGACTACGAGACGACGGGCGAGTACGCCTGGTTCGTGGCAAGCGGGTGAGAGCCAAAATATCGAAAATGATTGCAGGAGTGGGCCTTCTGCGATACACTTCCTCCATCCGCCCTCCGCTACCCGACTCGCCACCCCACCCGCCGAACGGGAGACACTCCTCATGGACCAGAAGTACGAAGGCACTCCACGCGCGGAAATTCGCCTGGACGGCCGACGGGTCACGCGCGGCGCTGTCACCAACGACTGGGGCCTCTTGCTGCAATGGGAGGTCCGTCATAACGGCAAGGTGGTCGCCACTCCCGCCGCCCGCGCCGAGGCCAGCTACCAGCACCCCGCCACGGCGAAGGGCACCTACGAGATCGTCCTCCGCATGTGGAAGTACGTCGATTATCGGAAGAAGCCCGACGGCGAATTCATAGCCAGCAAGTTCGTCGATGTTTCCAACAAGGTCAGTTACACGATCTGACCGCCGACCCCCGCCTCGCCCCCTTCCCGCGACCCCACCCACGTCTGGAGCCGGCCCCATGTTGAATCTGGGCAAAGTGAAGATCCCCCTGTGCGACGGCGTTTCGCGTCGGAGCTTCCTCCAGGTCGGCGCGGCCGGCCTGGCGGCCCTGTCCTTACCGCGGTATCTCCAACTGGAAGCAGACGGCGCGGTCAAGGAAGACTCCGCGAAGATCAAGAACTGCATCACGATCTTCCTCGTCGGCTCGCCGGGCCACCTCGACACCTGGGACATGAAGCCGAACGCCCCCGCCGAAGTGCGCGGCAAGTTCAGGCCGATCGCGACCAAGGTGCCGGGCGTCCAGATCTGCGAACACTTCCCGCTCATGGCGCGGATGATGGACAAGGTGGCGCTCATCCGTAGCCTGCACCACAAGACCGGGGCGACGCACGAAAACGGCCAGCGCTGGATGATGACCGGCCACGAGTTCAACGCCGATAGCATCAAACCACACACGGGTAGCGTCATCTCGCGCGTATTCGGGTCGAAGGGCGACTTGCCCGCCAACGTCGTCCTTCCGGGGCCGATCGGCAACACCGGCGCGGGGCCGCTCCACGGCCAGTCGGCTGGGCACCTCGGCAGCGCGCACGAGCCGTTCTTCCTGGGTGCCGACCCCGCCCGCCCCGACTTCAAGGTCGCCGACCTGGAAGTGCCGGTGAAGGACTCCCGGTTCCGCCTCGACGCCCGCAAGGCGCTCCTGACGCAGCTCGACGACTTGCAACGGCGCACCGAGACCGGCAGCACGCAGATGCACGACAGCGCCTACGAGCGTGCCTTCCGCCTGCTCACGTCGCCCAAGGCGAAGAAGGCCTTCGACCTGAACCTCGAGAAGGCCGAGGTTCGCGACCGCTACGGGCGGAACACGTTCGGCCAGAGCTGCCTCATGGCCCGTCGGTTGGTCGAGAGTGGGGTGCGCTACGTCACCGTGAACCACTTCGACACCGTGTTCAACCTCACCTGCTGGGACATGCACGCCGACGGCGGCAGCCTCGACAACACCTACCTCGACTACGAA
>JANXSH010000260.1 GCA_025356615.1 Planctomycetia bacterium
CCCGAACCAAGCGTTGGCGTCGGGTGAGCGTGTTCGCACGCGGCTGGGTGGTCATCCTCACGGCCTTGATCAATAAGCGACGCATACCGACGGGGAGGCTGATTCCCGAGCCGTGGCCACTCGGCTCGCAACCGCCCGATCAGTCCCAAACACAATCAAAGGTGTCACGAGTGGCTTGAAAACCTATATCTGAAAGGAGGGGGGGGTGGGATCTTCGCTTCGCCTTCCCGTGATCTTCGAAACTACTGGTGAGCGACGGATTTTGCTTCCCTCCGTCGCTCACGCTTCCGACTCGTCGATGCGTGATCTCACAGCCCCAGCTCCTTCAACTGCTTCGCATCGACGCAGGCTGGCGCGCCGGTCATCAGGTCGCGCGCCTTCTGGTTCTTCGGGAACGCCATCACGTCACGAATATTGCTCGTCCCCGCGAGCATCATGACCCATCGGTCGATCCCCAGGGCGATGCCGCCGTGCGGCGGCGCGCCGTACTTCAGCGCGTCGAGGAGGAAGCCGAACCGCTCCTGGGCCTGCTCGTCGGTCATGCCGAGGCGGCGGAACATGCGGGCCTGGACTTCGGGATCGTGGATTCGGATGCTGCCCCCGCCGACTTCGTAGCCGTTGATGACGAGGTCATACGCCTTGGCACGCACGCTCATCGGCTCGCTCTCGAGGCGACCGAGGTCGGCGTCGAGGGGCGCGGTGAACGGGTGGTGGTTCGCGACGTATCGTCCCTCCTCGGGGTCGTGGAGGAAGGAGGGGAAGTCCAGCACCCAGAGGATGCGGAAGTCCTTCTTCATCGGGTCCGTCAGTCCGAGTTTCTGGGCGGCGAGTTGGCGGACGGTGCCCATCTGCTCGGCGACGACTTCCTCCTTGTCGGCTGCCCCGATGAGGAGAACGTCCCCCGGCGCTGCGTCGAGGAGGCGTAGAATCTCCGACTGGATCTCGGGCGTCAGGAACTTGTTGATCGAGGAGGAGACTTTGTTGCCCTCCTCGACCTTGATGTAGGCGAGGATGCGACCGCCGGAGCGCGTGAAGTTCGCGCCGAGTTCGTCGAGGATCTTTCGCGTGAATGTGGCCGCGGCACCCTTGGCGTTGATGCCGCGCACCTTGCCGCCTGCGGCGAGCGCCTCGCGAAAGGGGGCGAGTTCCATCCGGCCCGCGACTTCGCTCAACTCCTGGATCTCCATCCCATACCGCAGGTCCGGCTTGTCGCTGCCGTACTTCAGCATCGCGTCGGCGTAGCGGAGGCGCGGGAGCGGCAGCGGGATATGCACGCCGAGGCACTGCTCGAAGATGGCCGCCGTGAGACCTTCGGTGACGCTCAACACGTCGTCCATCTCGACGAACGCCATTTCCACGTCGAGTTGCGTGAACTCGGGTTGCCGATCGGCGCGCAAGTCCTCGTCGCGCAGACAGCGGGCGATCTGGAAGTAGCGGTCATAGCCCGCGACCATGAGCAGCTGCTTATAGAGCTGCGGCGACTGCGGCAGGGCGAACCAGTTGCCGGGGAACACCCGGCTCGGCACGAGGTAGTCTCGTGCCCCCTCGGGCGAACTCCGCCCCAGGAGCGGCGTCTCGAGTTCGAGGAACTGACGCTCGTCGAGGTAGTCGCGAATGATCTTGACCATCCGGTGTCGCAAGGCCAACGTCCGTTGGAGCGTCGCCCGGCGCAAGTCGAGGTAGCGATACTGCAAGCGCAGGTCTTCGTTCGCCAGCTCCGGGTCGCCGAAGGTGCCGTCTTTCTGCACCCGCGTCAACACCTCGAACGGCGGCGTCGGGCAGCGGTTGAGGACGTGGAGCGAGGTGACTTCCAGTTCGATCTCGCCGGTGCTGAGTTTCGCATTCGTCTTCCCCTCGAGCCGGGCGCGAACCTTCCCTGTGACCGATAGCACCCACTCGCTGCGGAGCTGATTGGCCAGGGCGAATTGCTCGGCGTTATCCGACTCGAGGACGATCTGAGTCAGGCCGTAGCGGTCGCGCAGGTCGATGAACACCTGATCGGGGTAGATGCGGTTGGTGTTGACCCAGCCGTTGAGCGTGACCGTCTGGCCGATGTGCTCCGCGCGCAAGGCACCGCAGGTGTGCGTCCGCCGCCACGTTGACATGATCCTCTGTCCTTCCCTTACTCGATGATTCCGGCACCCGTCCGGTACGGGCCAGATGAGATTATACGAAACGGTACAGTCCCCGCCGGGAAGGGGGCATGAGATGGACACGGAAAGAGCCGTCCAGGTGCGCGAACGATAAGCACTCAAGGCGTAGAGGGTGACTTGAAATGCGGCTCATGGGAGTGTAGGTTGACCTCCCTTGATGTCCGAGGATCCTATTATGAGGCGGCGTGTCCAGGTCGCGGTCGTTCTCTTCCTCGGCCTGCTGGTCTGGGGCGTGGTGATCGTTGCGATCAACCGGGTTCGTCACTCCGCGAATCGGATGGTATGCGTCCACCACCTGAAACAGATGGGTGGGGCACTCCATAACTATGCAAGCACCTACGACGATACTTTCCCCCCCCGGCACCGTGCCCAACGCTGACCTGCCCCCTGACAAGCGATTGAGTTGGCTGACGGAAATCTATCCCGCATACATGGTATCCGGGCCTTTCACACGATTTCACAGGGCCAAAGCCTGGGATTCGGCTGAGAACTGTCCTGTGTATGGACGCATACACCACGATCCTCCTGAGAATGATGAACTCGTAGTATTGAGCGGTAAAGACATATTCCTCAACTGCCCGATAAACTTCGCCCGGTCCACTCACCCTCTTCCCAGTCTGACGCACTACATCGGCGTAGCGGGAGTGGGGGACGACGCCGCGACCTTGCCGCTCTCCCATAGTCGGGCGGGCTTCTTCGGATACGATCGGAAGATCACGGCGCGAGACATCATCGATGGCCTCTCGACGACGATGGCGGTGGCGG
>JANXSH010000247.1 GCA_025356615.1 Planctomycetia bacterium
GGCGTGGTTGACGCCCCTCGCCGTGCAAGGGAAACGGCCCTTGGTCGCTGTCGCCGTCGAGGTTCGGGAGTGCTTCTTACAGTGCGCGAAGGCGCTGCTACGATCGAAGCTGTGGGAGACTCGTGCAGCGCCGGACTTGGAGAGCTTGCCCTGCGCGGCTCAGATGTTCGTCGATCAGTTGGAAATGCCGGAATATGATGTTGAGACGATGCAGAAGCTACTCGACGAAGCTTACAGAAACAAACTGTATTGAATCCAGCTACATTCTTTCTGGACAGACTCTCCCATGCCTCGTCGTGCCGCCTTACTGCTGCTCCTCGTAACCCTCGGGGTGTTATCCTCCGGCGTGCCGCGTGACCCGACGCCCGAACCCGATCGCTACACTCGCCTCCTGGCCTCGACGGCGTGGGTGCAAGCGACCGACCACGGCAAGGGAACCGGCTGGGTCGTTGATCGCGAGAAGCGCTGGATGGTGACGTGTTACCACGTCGTCGGGGAGAGTGCGGCTGTCGAGGTCGTCTTTCCGTGGCGCGTCGGCGGGCGAGTGGTCTCGACGCGGCGAGAGTACCTCACCCACGCGCCGGAGCTGCGGAAGCGAGGGCTGGCCGTCCGCGCCAAGGTTCTCCGCCGGAACCCAGCGACCGATCTCGCTCTCCTCGAGCTGGCGTCGCTGCCGGGCGGCGTCGAGGCGCTGCCGCTCGCGCCCGACTTTGCGCTGCCGGGCACAACGGTGCATGTCGTTGGTAATCGTTACGATGTCCAAGTGTTATGGACGTATGCCACCGGCGAAGTCCGCTACCACCAGACGCTCCGCGAGGGCTACTTCAGCGGCGGCAAGCAACTCGCCAAGGGGGCGACGGCCCTTACGGCGAGTGTGCCGATCAACGAGGGCGACAGCGGCGGGCCGCTCGTCGATGACGCGGGCCGGCTCGTCGGCGTGGCGGCGGCAGTGGCGTGGGAGGCCAACGGCGCGGGGCTATTCATCGACGTGCGGCACGTCCGCGAACTGCTCGGCGTGCCGTCCTCGTCCCCCCTGCCATCGAAAACGCCCAGCGCGGCGGGGGTCTATCGACGAACCGTCGGCGCGGTGGTGCTGGTGCAATACGCCGGCGGGCCGAGGGCCGCCGGGGTAGTCGTCGATCGCGCGCGACGGCTCGTCCTCACGACGGCGTCGGCGGTGTCGCGGGACGATGACCTCGTCCTCACGTTCCCACATCGGCAGGGTGGGGAACTCGTCGCCGAGGCGGCCTGGTATCGGACGCAGGATGCGCTACTTCGCGAGCGCGGAAGGCGCGTCGTAGGCGTCGTGTTGGCGATCGACGTGCGGCGAAATCTCGCCCTCGTCGAGGCCCCGCTACCCGCCGACGCCGGGGAGATGACCCTGGCGACCGAGATGCCGAAGCCGGGCGATCGGCTGCACCTCATCAGCCATCCGCGTCAACTCGAGGTATTGTGGGCCTACGCGGCGGCGCATCTGCGCCAGACGGATCAAGTCGGGATCGGACAGGAGGCCGACGGTCCCGCCCCGTCGGTGTTGGTGTTGCAGGCCCCCCTCGGTGACCGCGAGGCGGGCGGCCCTGTGCTGGACCATTCGGGAATGCTCGTCGGCCTGCTCGCCGGGAAGGTCGGGCCGCAACAACAAGTCGGCTTCGCGGTGACGGCGAGCGAAATCCGGGCGTTCCTTGACGAACAGCGACCGTTGGCACGTCCCGCCACCGCTACGGAGAGAGTGCGGCGGGCGGAAGTGTTCAGCAGGGCGCATGCCTGGAGACGTGCGCTCGAGGAGTACGGGGCGGCGGACGATTTCGCGGGACGGGCATGGGCGCATTACCAGCTCGGCGACGACGACTCGGCGACCCGCGACGCGACGAAGGCGATCGGACGAAACGCGAAGGACGTGCTGGCACACATCGCCCGCGCCGCAGCGCTGGGGCGTGGCAAGTCCGCCGACGCCCTCCGTGACGCGGACCGTGCGGTGCAGCTCGACCCGAAGTCGGCTCTCGCCTTCGCCGTGCGGGCGCTGGTTCAGCTGAGCGCGGGCGAGGTGGCCGAGGCGATTTCGGACGCCGACGAGGCCGTCTGGTTGGACGCCAAGCTCGGCCTGGCGTATCGGGTGCGCGGCATGGCCCACGCCCGGCGCGGGACGATCGACCTGGCGCTCGCCGACATGAGCCGGGCCATCGGGAGCGACCCGCGCGACCGCGTCGCGCTGATGGCGCGGGCCGAGTCGTATCTGCGGCGCAACGACACGGACGCGGCCCTCGCGGACTACGAGCAGTCGCTGAAGCTCGAGGGGCGGGACGCGCGAGCCGTGTACGGCCGGGGCCGATGTCGGTTGGCGAAGGGGGACCATGACGCGGGACTGAGCGACCTCGATCGGGCGATCCAACTCGACCCGCACCAGCGCGCCCCGCTCGTCGATCGCGGCGGCGAGCGTATCCGGCGGGGCGACTACCGCCTCGCGGTCACGGACTTCGCGAAGGCCAGCCCGCCCCTGGGCCGCGAGGCGTTGGCCGAACTCGACCGACGCGCGGAGGCCCACCTCGGCGACGACCCCGCGCGAGCGGCGGACCTCTACCGCGACACGCTGAAGGCGATCCTGAGCGGTGTCACGCCCGTCCTATTGCGTCGGCGCGTCGAACGCGAGACGGAGGCGGCGGAGAAGCTCGTCGATGCGACGAGTCGGCGTGCGGCACTACGGTCGGCGGCGCGACTGCTGCGCGACCAGTGGGAACCGTGAGGCGACTGAATGGCATGGGACGAATTGGCGTGAAACGGGACGGACTCCAGTGGTTTCAAAGCTTACGGGTCGTCGCAGGTTAGACCCCACCCCCCCAGCCCCTTCCCTATAAATAAAGAGGGGGAGCCGGAGGCATGTCTGAAGGCGTGAGGTCTCCCACGGGCCGGTATGGCTCCCCCTCCCTTTTAGGGGAGGGGGCTGGGGGGTGGGGTCGGACGCTGGGAGACTTCACCTTTTCTCTTGTGTAGATACCAATGCCTTGCAGGAGAGGGGGGTGCAGTCTTCGCAGCGCCGATGGGAGATCCTTGAAACGACTGGTGATCCCTCGAATCAGGATCCGCATCATTTCCCCCATTGCCCTCCGCCCTCTCCTCCGCTATACCCCACTCATCCGCCCCACTCTCCCGATTCGGAGACTCCCACCATGATCCGTCCCGCAGTCCCGGCTGACACGCCCGCGCTCGTCCAGCTCACCGCCGCCACGGGCGTATTCAAACATCATGAAGTGAATGTCCTCCAAGAGATCCTCGACGATTTCCACTCCGGCGACATGGGGCCGAAACACATCGCCATCGTCTGCGAACACGAAGGCCAGGCGGTCGGCTACGCCTACTACGCGCCCGATGTCATGACCGACGGGTCGTGGTACATCTACTGGATCGCCGTCTCGCCGACGCTACACGGCAAGGGCGTCGGCCGGGAGATCCTCCTGTACGCAGAGGACGACATCCGCCGCCGCAACGGTCGGGTGCTGTTCATCGAGACCTCCTCCCAGCCCTCCTACGAGCCGACCCGGAGGTTCTATTTGCGCCAGGGGTACGAGGTCACGGGCGTCTTACGCGACTTCTACACCGACGGCGACGACATGGTCATCTTCCGCAAGCGGATGCGTGGGGAAGATCGTCAGCGGGCGTAAGTCGAGCAAGATCGGCAGGATACGGCCCATCCGATTCCTCGGAATTGGTCTTGATTCGGGCGAAATCCCCTTGTCCGGGTGCGTACAATGTCGGTGTCAGGCAGGCTTGACAACCCCTCTTCTAGTCATCTCACCTCGAATCGTTGTCGGCCTCGGATCCGGCGGTCTCCGAAAGGGACACAGCCTGGATAGAGTCGTCATGTCAGGATCTGCCCTCGTGGGTGCCGTTAGTCGGGCCATCAGGGCGATTCGGGTAATCAGGGCAGGGATAGGAAAGGGCACAGGAGGGCGAATCCGCAGAACCTCCCCAAGCTGAGGTCTTTTTCTCATCTTGGGGGTTCCAGGTGCCGATCTACCTCATTAGCCGAGGAGGTAGACTTAACCCACCAACCCCCAGCCCTACGAGAATGGCCAGTCGGATAACTCTCCGGTCCGGCTCTCTCGACCTCGAGGCTACGACTGTTTGACCCTTTGGTCGATCCACCCTGGAACTGACGGCTCGACGCGACCCCCCCAACCCCCCGACCTCCCGCCCGTCGCGCCCCGTCATGGCCGACGCCCTGCAGGGTCAACGACCTTGCCGGAGGCGTCCACGCCCCGCGTCCGCGTCCCCGGAACTTCCGGGGGCGCGGGCCGGCCAAGATGGTGTCGTGCCCGGACGGGCGGGAACACTCCCGAGAGGGCGACCCCCTATAACGCCCACTCTCGGGGGCGATTCAGCAAGCACGGAATGGAGCGTCTGCGATGTCAAAAGGAAAAGCTGTGTTCACGACCGGGCAGGTCGCGAAGATTTGCCAGGTTGCCCCCCGCACCGTGAGCAAATGGTTCGACTCGGGCAAGCTGCGAGGCTACCGGATCCCCGGCAGCCAGGATCGCCGCATCCCCCGGGAACAACTCATCCGGTTCCTCAAAGAAAACCAGATGCCGCTCGGTGGCCTCGAGGCCGAGAGTTGGCACAAGATCCTCATCGTCGGGGCCGAGCCTTTGTTCATCGATCGCCTCCGGGAGATGCTCCCCGAGGACGACGAATACAAGTACGAGGTCGCGCA
>JANXSH010000292.1 GCA_025356615.1 Planctomycetia bacterium
GGCCTGCCTGACGGCCCTGTCCTACCTGCTGCGCGAGGGCTGCACCTACCGCGGGCTCCCCTGCCAGGAGCTGGGGTGCGGCTCGGGCGTCACCGTCTGGAGGCGCTTGCAGGAGTGGACCGACGCCGGCGTCTGGCCGAGGCTGCACGAGACGCTGCTACGACACCTGGGCAAGGCGGGCGAGATCGACACCTCGATCGTCGTGGCGGACAGCAACTCCTGTCGGGCCGTAAAAGGGGGGCCCATACCGGACCCAACCCCACGGACCGGGGGAAGCAAGGCTGTAAACGCCATGTACTTACGGACGCCGGCGGCGTGCCCCTAGTCGTGCAGACGGGGCCGGCCAACCAGAACGACGAGCAACGCCTGGAGGGGCTGCTGAAGGCGTTGCCGGGCATCCCGACGAAGGCGGGCAAGCCGAGGCGGGTGATGGCGGTGACGGCGGACGCGGCCTACGGGGTGGCGTGGGTGATCGCGCTGGTGCTGTCGATGGGCTACCGGGCGCTGCTGAAGCCCAGGGGCAATGCCGGGAAGGTGCATGGCAGCGGCCTGGGCAAGAGGCGCTACGTCGTCGAGAGGACGATGGCCTGGCTGGACAACGACCGACGCTTGCGGATCTGCTACGAGAGGACCGGGAAGAGTTGGCAGGGGCTGCACGGACTCTCCGCCTGCCTCTCCTGCGCCAAACGGCTCGATGCCACTCGCCACGTCCCTCGAAAACCGCCCGATTGACGGTTTTGAAACCACCTCTAAGAAGTCGACCACAAAGTCATGGGGGGCACCGAGGAGAGGAATGCCTGCTCCTCGGTGCCTCGGCGGCGGTCTACTTTTCGGCTCCTGCCGCTAGCGGGGTGACGCCTCCTCCTTCATCGGCTTCTTCTCCGGCTGCGCCAGATAGCTGCGGTGCAGCACCGTGGCCTCCTTCGTCCGCGTCTCGAAATAGACGTGCTGCGCCGACTCGAGTTGCACTTCGACCATGTCGCGGGCCAGCTTCTTCTCGCTCCGCTTGCCCTTCGGCGCTTCTGCGAGGAATGCCCGGATCGCTTGCGCCTTCACCGGCGTCCGTTTCAGGCCGGCCTTCTTGTCGCCGACGGCCTCGATCACGCTCATTCGAAGGAGCTTCGGCCAGAGGCGGCGGAACAGGTCCGCGTTCGCGTAGACATCGGCACCGACCACCTTGCCGTTGATGACGACGGCGTAGCCGACGATGTCGGTCGCTTTCGGGTCGAGCGACTTCTCCAGCGCCTTCATCGCGGCGACGATCGACTGCTTCACCTTGTCGTTCTCCAGCGTCAGTTGGAGGCTCGACGTGGAGCGGACGTCCTGCACCTCGGCCTCGACCGCGTCCTTCAGTTTCTTCTGGGTGTTTGCCACCTCGGACCAGACCATGCGCTGACTCGACGCCCGGCGTGCGGCCAACTTCAGGTCGTTCCCGACGAGGTTGTAGGCGCTGCGGCTGAACGCCAGACCGCTCTCCCCGCCGCGCGGCGACCAGCGACCCTGTTCGACACAGAAGGACATGAAAAAGCTATCTGGAAAGCAAGAATTTAGCCACAGATGAACACAGATGAACACAGATGAACACCAAGAATTAGCAGCGAAATTCGACTTCCTTGTCTTATCTGTGTTCATCTGTGGCTAAATTCTTGCTTTCCAGAGTCTGTCACAGCCGTCGCCCCTCCAGGCGGGTGAACTCGGCCTCGTCGATGCGATCGAAGCGGACGCGGTCGCCGGTGCGCAGGGGGAAGTAGCCCGCGACGACATCGACGAGGACGAGGGGCGTTCGTCCGACGAGGCACCAGCCGCCGGGGCGAGGCTCGGTGTAGATGCCCGTCTGCCGCCCCGTCAGCCCGACGCTGCCCGGCTCGACGCGCAGGCGCGGCGACGGCAGGCGCGGGATGCCGGTCAACTCGGGGGGCAGATACCCCAGGTAGGGGAAGCCGGGACAGAAGCCGATCGCGAAGACCGTGTACTCGACGGATCCGTGGAGGCGAATGACCTCGTCGGGGGCTAGGCCGACGGCGTGGGCGATGTGGGCCAGATCGAGGCCGCGTTCGTAACAGCAGGGGATGAGGTGGAGCCGGCCGACGGTCACGGCCTCGTCGTCGAGGACGAGCGCGTTCAGCCACGCCATCACCTCCGCGAGATCGGCCCGCGCCGGGTCGTGGAAGACGGCCACGGTGGTGTACGCCTGCACGACATCGAGCAGCCAGGCAGGCGCGGCCCGGCGGACGCAGTCGGCCCAGCGCGTCGCGTCTGTCTCGCCGTCACGACGTGCCAAGGCTCCTTGATCGCCGAGCGGTTCGAGGGTCGCCATCAGCTTCGGGCGTGCCTCCTGAGTGGTCATCCGATTTCCGATTACTAGACTTATCTTACGCGCATGCCGGTCGCCAGGTCAGGAGAGATCCGGGTCCCGAGCATCGGTTGGTCCACGAGGAACGAGTACATGTCCACTGGCAATGGGAAACTGGCCCTCGTCGTTGGCGGCGGGCCGGCTCCGGGCATCAACGGCGTCATCAGCGCGGTCACGATCGAGGCCATCGAGCAGGATATCGAGGTGATCGGCTTCCTCGACGGGTTCAAGTGGCTCGTCGAGGGCAGCCTGAATCATAACATCGCGCTGACGATCGACGAGGTCAAGCGGATCAACCTCCGCGGCGGGTCGATGCTCCGCACGTCGCGCACCAACCCCACCAAGCCCCCCGAGTTGATGAAGAACGTCCTCGACGTCTTCCACAAGATGGGCATCACGAAGCTCGTCACTATCGGCGGCGACGACACGGCGTATTCCGGTAGTCAGGTCTACAAACACGCCGCCGGCTCGATCCGCGTCGCTCACGTCCCCAAGACGATCGACAACGACCTCCCCCTGCCCGGATCGACGCCGACCTTCGGCTTCGAGACGGCCCGGCAAGTCGGCGTCGGCATCATCCGCAACCTCGCCGAGGACGCCCGCACGACCTCGCGCTGGTACATCATCATCAGCATGGGCCGGGCGGCCGGCCACCTCGCGCTGGGCATCGGCAAGGCGTCGGCGGCGACGCTGACGATCATCCCCGAGGAGTTCTCGGAGCGCAAGACCACGCTCGACGAGATCTGCGACATCATCATCGGCTCCATCATCAAGCGCCGGGCCAAGGGGTCCAATTACGGCGTCGCGATCCTCGCCGAGGGGCTACTCGAGTCAATCGGCAAGGAGGGCCTCCAGGAGATGATCGAGAGCGGAGCCATCGACCGCTACGGCGAGATCACCATCGACCCGCACGGCCACATGCGCCTCGGCGAAGTCGAGTTCGGTCGCATGATAAAGGACCGCCTCAACGCCCGCCTAAAGGATCTCGGGCTGAGTCTGACGCTCATCGACAAGGATCTCGGCTACGAGCTGCGCTGTGCCGACCCCATCCCGTTCGACGCCGAATACACGCGCGACCTGGGCTACGGCGCGGTCCGCTTCCTCCTCAGCGAGGAATCCGCGAAGTACGGCGCGATCGTCAGCATCGTCGGCGGCAAACTCGTGCCGTTGCCTTTCGAGACGATGCTCGACAAGGAGACGCGGCGGATGACGACGCGGCGCGTCAACGTCGAGGGCGAAGGCTACCAGTGCGCCCGCCGCTACATGATCCGACTGGAGAAGAAAGACCTGAACGAGCCGGCCCGCCTGGCGTCCCTCGCGACCCAGGTGAAGATGACGCCGGAGGCATTCCGCGAGCGGTTCGCGTATCTGACAAAATAGCTATCAGCTATCAGCTATCAGCCAGAAATCGAATGGCTGATAGCTACTCGAGCTTCTCCCGCTCGACCTCGAGGACGTAGTCCTCTGGGGCGGGGGCGGTGAGACTTCGCGGATAGTCCTGAGTCGCGGACCGAAAGCTGTAGTGGAGGCGGTCGCCCGACAAAGCAAAGATGCCCTTGAGGTGTGAACCGCCCTCGCGCCAGTCGATCCGCATGGGATTCGCCTTGGTGTCTATGGTGATCGTGTAGGCATTCGTCTGGCTGGGAGGGGTGCCGACGAGGAATCGCCAGCGATCCTTCTCGAGCTGGACTCGGAAGGCCGATCCGCTCATTTGATTTTGGCCATTATTGAGATACGAGACGCCACGCCAGCCGCCCTGCAAGCGTTTCAGGACAGTAGGGGGGTCGTTGGGGCGTTCGCGGAACACCGGCGCGGGGGCGAAGCCGAGCGCGGCGATCGGCAGGAGTAGGAGCAAGAAGATTCGCATCGGCTACCCTCTCAGGGCTTGCGCTCTAGTTCGAGGAGGTAGTCGCTGGGGTCCGGTTTCGTGAAGGACCTCACTCGACTCTTATCCATCTCGGTGGTAATGCGGAAGGTGATCTTCAGCTTGTCGGCTTTCAACTCATACACTCCGAGTAGTCTGTAGGTGCCGCTGCCGATGAAATCGATTTCCGCGGGGGTGGTCTTGGGGTCGAGCCTCAGCGTGTAGCTCGACGATTTCATGAGCGGGCCGCCGTTGTGGGAGCGGTAGAAGGTCCACAGATCCTTCTCGATCTTGACGGTGTAGACTTCTCCCATCGAGATCATAGTCGCGCCGTTTCGATCGTAACGGGGCATCGCCCAGGTGCCCCGGAGTTGCTTCAGGACGAACGCGGGGTCACGATAGTTCCCCCGAAACACCGGCGCGGGGGCGAATCCGAGCGAAGCCCCGCCGAGACCGACCAGGAGCAGTAGAGTCGGACGCATGGGGCACCTTATTTCTTGGCCTTGCGGAGGACCAACAGGGCACGAGTCTTGTCGTCGAACTTCTTGGGCCGCTCCGCGCCCTGCTCGCCCCAGCACATCGTCAGTTCGCCCTTCTCTATCTTGTAGATGCCTTTGATCGGCCTCCCCTCCGATCCCTTGGGGGTGATGTCGATGCCGCGAGGCTTCGACTTCATGTCGAGCTTGTACCCCGCCGTATCCTTGCGGTCCTGGCCGGGCGTCGTGATGACGAGTTGATCCTTGGTGAACTCGACTTTCAATCCCTTGGCTTCTTTGTCCGGCAACGGCATACCGTCCTTGGTGCCCTTGACCAGATCCCAGGTGCCGAGGATCGCTTTGGCGTCGTTGTCGGTGTCCGGCTCAGGGCTGGGGTCGGCCGCCCAGACGAGTGAGGCGACAACGAGACAGAGGAGCGAGGCGAAGGGACGCATGGCTGAGATTCTCGTGGGGTTGGGGTTTGAGGAAATCACGATATCACGTCAAAGGCGTGACCGATCACGCACCGAGGAGAATCAGAGCCGACCGGCAAGCGTGGCCCTCACTTCTTCGCCTTCACTCTGCGGCAGACGATCACGCTCGTCCCAGTTTCGGCTAACGATTTGGGACGAACGCCGCCCGACTCGCTGTAGACGATCGTCAGTTTAGTCTTTTCGATCTTGTAGATCCCCAGGAGGGTCGTCTTGTCGCCTTGGGTCGGGGTCAAATCGATACCTGGCGGCTTCGATTTCGTGTTTAATTTATACGAGAGTAGGTGTTACGCAGTTGACGAGTTTTCCGCTTGCGCTGGCGGGGTGGCGCTGGTAGATTCACCCTCATGAACGCACCTCGTGTCCAGCCAGAAGATTACATCGACTTCCTCATCGCCACGCCCAAGGCGGCCAGCGGCGTCGAGGCCGCCCGCGTCCAACCCGCCAGGGACCGGCGGCCGGCCCACGACGCTTTCACCCGACTGCTGCACCGCCTCGAACCGGCCCCCGCCGACCTCTGGGCGGAGTCGCGTTCGCAGGTCGATCTCGCCGACGGCATCCTCGTCCTCGACGACTCCACCCTCGACAAGCCCTACTCTACTTCGATCGACCTGGTCAGCCGCCACTGGTCCGGCAAGCACCACGCCGTCGTCAAGGGCATCAGCCTGGTGACGCTCCTCTGGACCGACGGGGACCGCCACATCCCCTGCGACTACCGCATCTACGACAAGCCGGAGGGGCTCACCAAGAACGACCACTTCCGGGCCATGATCCGCACGGCCCACGAGCGAGGCTTCCGGCCTCGTTGCGTGGCCTTCGACGGCTGGTACAGCAGCGTGGAGAACCTGAAACTGCTGCGCGGCTGCGGCTGGGCGTGGCTGACGCGGCTGAAGGCCAACCGCCTGGTCAACAAGGACAGGCAGGGGTTGCGGCCCCTGTCCCGCACGGAGATAGCCGCCACGGGGACGGAGGTCTGGCTGTCGGGCTACGGGCTGGTCAAGGTATACGAGATAGTCGCCCCAGACGGCGACATTGCGTACTGGGCGACCAGCGACCTGACGATGACGGACCTGACGCGGCAGCAGTTCTCGGAGTACAGTTGGGCGATCGAGAACTATCACCGGGGGATCAAGCAATGCACGGAAGTGGAGCGCTGCCAGGCCCGGTCGGCGACCGCGCAGCGCAACCACATCGGGTTGGCCCTGCGAGCATTCCTGCGTCTGGAGGTCTACGGGTTCACTCATGGGGTCAGCTGGCTCGAGGCCAAGACGGCGATCATCCGCGACGCGGTTCGCTCCTACCTGGCTCATCCCTGGATCCAACTCGCAACTGCGTAACACCTAGAGAGGATCGTTTTGTTGTTCTTTTTCTCACTCGAGTCGAAAAGCGTCAACTTATCCTTCGACACTTCGATTCTCAGTTCGTTGTCGGGCGACCCGCCGGCCGCCGTCCCCTGCGTCCCTACCGCGACGACCTGCCAGATCCCGATGAGCTGCTTCGCGTCTTCGTCGGCCTTCGGGCCGGGGTCGGCGGCTCGGAACGACGATCCGATGAGACTCAGGCACAGGAGCGAGGCGAAGGGACGCATGGCTGAGATTCTCGTGGGTTTGGGGTTCTGACCTACTTCTCTTCGATCCGAGTAAGCGTCATGGTGATGACGCGCCTGCCCGTCGGGGTCCGGGTGTCGGTGAACGCCTTGGGGCGTTCCTCTTCGCTGGTGGTATTGGTGTAGCAGAAGTGGACGCGATCCCCTTCGACTTTGACGATGCCCTTCATCGTGACCTGCGCTGTGAGGTTGCGTTTCAATTCGAGGGTTACGGGGCTGCGGCTCGTGTCGAGGAGGATTTCGTAGTCGGCTACATCTCGCTCTCGGCCCTTCGCCATCGATGAGGTCATCGTCCAGGTCTTGTCACGAATGCGTACTTGCCCCCTACTCCTGCCCTTCCCCTGGAAACTACTCGTGATGTTCCAAGTGCCCTGCATCGCCGTGAGGATACTCGGCACGGATGGTTTGACAGGCTCCTTGTAGATCGGAGCGGGCGCGAACGCCGTCGCGAACGTCGTCAGGACGACGAGGAGAGGAATCGAGAGTAGGAGTCGAGCGTTCATGCGAAGATCTCCGCAGGGTGGTAGAGAGATTGTCTCGCTTCGACGTTCGGGGATCAAGGAGAAAGTCGAAAACTCTCCTCGATCCTCTTCCAGGAGCAGCAGGAGGAATTGCCTATTTGGGAAGGCGCTTACTCGAAGCGTTGGAGCGTCATCGTCACACCACTTTCGCCCTGCATCAGTTCGTTCTCGCCGAATTGCTTGGGCCGAGCGGTGTTCTGGTCGTTGCACCTGACGTAGCAAAGAGTCAGCGAATCGCCCTCGACCTTGACGATGCCTTTCAGGGCGAACGGGCCGACCCGGCCAACGGGAGGGGCGGGTCGATTCGCCCGTGCGACACTCTTCAGATCGAGCGTCGGGGGATTCTGCTTCGCGTCGAGGACGATCTCGTATTTCGGCCCCTCGCGTTCGACGCCGTTCGTGATGGAGATGTACGTCCACGAATTGCCCCGGATGCGAACGCGAAGGATCCGGCCTCCTCGGGCACTCACGCCGTTACCGATGACCCAGGTGCCCTGCATGGTGGTGAGCAGCTCGGGCACCTTGGGCTTGGGCGGCTCACGAAAGACGGGGGCCGGGGCGAATGCGAGGGCGCTCGTCGCCAGCACCAATCCGAGCGTCGGGGAGAAGTAGGACTTCGTCATGGCGGGGTCTCCGTGGGCCGATTAATCGACGCGCTTCAGCGTCATCGTCGATGCGCTGCCGCCCGGCTCGGTTTGGTCGAAATGCCTGGGTCGGGTGGCGTTCTCGTTGTAGCCACTGACGTAGCGGTATGTCAGCGTAACGCCCTCGACCTTGACGATACCCATCAGCGCGTTCACACCCATGCGCCTACCGGGGATCCCTGCGGGGCGATTCGCCGGCACCGCATTCTTCAGGTCGAGCGTCGGAGGATTCTGCTTCGCATCGAGGACGATCTCGAATTTCGCTCCCTCGCGTTCGACGCCGTTCATGATGTAGATGTACTGCCAAGTATTGCCCTGGATGCGAACGCGAATCGTCTGCATCCGACCATTTTTGACGTTGATGTTGTTGTTGCTACGATATTCCCAAGTGCCCTGGATGGCGGCGACTATTTCGGGCACCTTCGACTTCGGCGGCTCGCGATAGACTGGGGCCGGGGCGAATGCCGAACTCGTCGCCGCCATCGCTACGGCAAGGATCGAGGAGAGAACGAATCGCCTGCTCATCGTCGGATCTCCGCACAGGAGGGGAACAGGATGATTATCTCGCTTCGGCGCGAATCGATCAAGGAGAATGTTTGTAACACCTTCTCGTTCCGATTCATCAGCCGAGTGGTTCCTGTCGCCCGGAGACGCCGACTCTTCACTTCTTGCCCTTGGCCGCGTCTCGCAGGTCTGCCTCGGCGAATGACATGCACTGCCGGGCGATCGACAGGTCGGTCCGATACGCGACTGCGTCAGGAACCTGTTTCGTCAAGGTTTCGAGGATCGGAATCGCTTCCTTCAGGTACGGCATCGCCTCGACGAAGCGGCCGCGCGGGCCGAGGTGGCGGGCCAGGTTGACGAGTTGTCGGCCCAACATATGGCGGTATTCGGAAACGGCGGAGAAGTCGGCGGCGAGGGAACGGAACGTCGCCAGGGCCTTCCGGTGGGCCGCCAGCGCCGCCGCGTCTTGGCCGAGTAATTCGCGGGCGATGGCGAGGTTGCCCTGGACCTGACCGAGGTAGAAGCGTTGCTGGGGGGCGGCGAGATCGGTCAGCAGCTTCTCGGCCTGGTACAGTTCGCCGACCGCTTCGGCTGGTCGCTTCTGGAGCATGAGTACCGCCGCGAGGTTGGAATGGCTCGCCGCTGCCTCGCCCCGCAGGTCGGGCCGGTTCGGGGACAGGGCGACGAGTTTCCCCCGGACCTCGAGGGCGTTCTTGTGTTCCTCGATCGCCCCGGCGAAGTTTTTGTCAATGGCGCACAATACGGCGAGCAGGTTGTGCAGGGTTCCGGCAATCTGGAGGGCGGCGGCGTCATCGTCTCTACCCCGGACGAGGGGATCGATCACGTCGAGCGCCTCGCGGGCCAGCCGTTCGGCCTCGGTCGTCTGGCCGCGATGGCGGTCCAGGCCGGCCAGGTTGTTGAGAGTTCCCGCGAGGTTACGGCGGTGAGCAGGCTCGTCGGGCGCTTCGCGGTGCAGGTCGGTGAAGGCTGTCAACGCCTTGCGATGGGCCGCCTCGGCGTCGTCGAGCCGACCGAGCGCCTGGTAGATCTGCCCGAGCCGGCCCTGCGCCTCGGCGATGTGTTCCTGGTCCCCGGCGTTGCGCGGACGCAGCGCGGCGAGCCGCTCGTACAGTTCGCGGGCCTGCTCCAGGCTCGTCTGTCGCAGGTGTTCCGCGTGCGGCACGGGGGCGAGATCCTCGGACATGCGGACGAGGTTATCGACCACGGACCGGGCCAAGTCCAGGCTGAGATCCTTCTCGTGGAAGGCCGTCTCCAACTGGGCATGCGCCGACCGCAGCCGAAAGAAGCTGACCGACTGGGCGACGACGGCTGCGGCGACCACGACGAGGAGTGCGGCCAGCACGGGCTTCCGCCGCGCCCACTTCGCGAGCCTCTGCCAGGGCCGGACCGCTCGGGCCTCGATCGGCAGCCCCTCGCGAAATCGTCGCAAGTCCTCCGCCAGTGCGAGGGCCGTCGGGTAACGTCGTTGGGGCGACTTCTCCAAGCATTTCAGGCAAATCGTCTGGAGATCGCGTGGCACCTGCGGCTGTAAGGATCGCGGCGTGACCGGGTCCATCGAGAGGACCATCCTCACCGTCTGGAACGGGTCGGGGGCCTGGAATGGGGGCCGACCCGTCAGGGCCTCGTAGAGGATCGCGCCGAGTGCGTAGATGTCCACAGGCGGGCCCTGATGACCTACGGCACCGGACGCTTGCTCGGGGGCCATGTAACTCGGCGTGCCGAGGACTTCGCCGGTGCGCGTGAGGTGGGAATCTTCCGCGAGACACTTCGCCAGGCCGAAATCAGTGATCTTCGGGTTCATCTCCGCGAGCGACTCGGATTCGGCTCCCGTCAGCAGGACGTTCGAGGGTTTGAGATCCCGGTGCAGGATGCCGTGTTCGTGGCTGAATTGCATCGCGCGGGCGAGTTTTTCGACGAGGGCGGCGGCGTGGTGCGGGTCCTGCGGCTTGCCGGCGAGCCGTCGTGTGAGCGTGCCGCCCTCGACGCACTCCATCGCGAAATACGGCTGGCCATCGACCTCGCCCGCCTCGAAGACCTGCGCGATGTTGGGGTGTTGGAGTCGCGCGACCGCTCGCGCCTCCTGGCGAAACCGTGTCCGCAGCCCGGCGTCACTACCGGCGAGTGCCATCTTGAGGGCGACGATCCGGCCCAATCCCAAATGCCTGGCCCTGTAGACACGCCCCATGCCACCCGAGCCGAGCAGCCCGATGATTTCGTAGCCCGGCACGGACGGTTGCTCAGGCGGTGCCAATCGGGACCAGCCCAGGGTCTCGGTATCCGGTCCGTCACTCTCGGACATGCTTACCCTCCCGTCAGGTACCATTTCTAACCCATTATAACACCCTTTGGCGTAGGGAATAGGCGAAAGTGGGTCTGGGGAAGGTGGGGGGGCGGGGAAGGCCAGCCCCGACTCAGTTCGGGCTGAACTCCGGCGGGAATCGTCGTCGAGGTGCCTGCGGTGCGGTGGGAGGCGTCTTACCTTCCAGGCATTTCAACAGAAGTAAGATGCGGCGCTCGACATCGCTCGCGTCGAGGAACTGCTGCTTGATCTCGGCGTCCAGGGGCAGCGCGAAGCAGAAGATGTCGCACAGCGAGCCGAGCGCGAGGGGACTCGCGATCAGGCCGCGTAGCTGCTCCAGCGCGGGCGGGTGGGCAGAGAAGAACGGCGTCACGCCCCTGGCAAGCCGATCGCGCAACGACTGCTCCGCCGAGGGGGAGGCGACCGGCTCGTCGGGGCACAGCTCCACGCGGGCCATGCGGTACGACTTATCGGAATCGACTTCTTCGAGGACGCGCGCCCGACTGACTCCCTGGAGAAGGAGG
>JANXSH010000028.1 GCA_025356615.1 Planctomycetia bacterium
CAGGCCCAGGATGGACTGCTGGACGATCTGCATCACCTGGTCGGGGTGGTAGATGCTCGGTTCCGCGCTGCGCGAAGGGTTCTCGGACATGGCCTTCTCCGGGTGTCGTGGGGTGCCTGCTCCTGATATCGTATATCTCACTCGCCCGGTGTGCCCACGAATCCACGGAGTCTCTCCCCATGTCTTCACCCACGGTCGATCCACCGCGACGAGCTACCCGAACGAAAGGACGGCCACGCGGTCGCCGCCGGTCCTCTCCTCGATGACGAGGTCGATGTCTCTTTCTGTTGCTCGGTGCTCCCCGAGGACATCGACAGGCAGCGATCGACGACGACCGTCCCCGCCTTGCTCGGCAGAGGCAACGCCAGCCCCGCCAACGAGACCAGCACGAACAGGACCGACAGGAAGCGGACGCCGAACAGGAGCCGCGTCGGCGGACGCCGGACTTACAGCGAAAGGACGAGCGGGACGGACAGGAACGGCCAGAACGGAGATGGGAGCGTCATCGGCGGTCCCCCGGAACCCACCAGCCCCGACACCCCTGAGATCAGGGGGTGTCGAACGGTGGTGCGTTCATGTTAGCCGATCACGCATAGACCGTCTCCAGGAAAGTGGCGGTCGAGCTGGTGAAGTTCGCGTCGCCGCTGTACGTCGCGGTGATCGTGTGCGAGCCGACGGACAGGTTCGAGAGCGTGAGGAGCGCCTGCTCCATCTGGTTGAGATTGACGACCGCGAGCAGGACGCCGTTGTCGTAGAAGGACACCGTGCCGCTCGGATTCAGAGGAGACGAGTCGCTGACCGTGTCGGTGAACGTGACCGGATGCCCGAACTGTACGGAGGAGCTGGACGCCGTCAGCCAGCTCATGTCGGTGGCCTTCGACACCGTCTCGGTCAGCGCGTTCGAGGTAGATCCCGTGAACATCGTGCTCCCGTTGTAGACCGCCGTGACGGAATGGCTGCCCACGGCGAGGGCGGTGGTGAAGGCCGCCTGCGGCATCCCCTGGCCCAGCGTACTCGTGCCCAGCAACGTCGTGCCGTCGAAGAAGCTGACGGTCCCGCCCGGCGTGCCCATGCCGGAACCGGAAGGGGAAACAAGGGCGGTGAACGTAATCGGCTGGCCTGCGAACGAGGATTGGGAACTGGCGCTGAGGCTCGTCGTCGTGGCACCCATCGCGAAGAAGCCCGCGTCGATGTTGTTCTGGACCTGCCCGACCGTGAGCGTGATCGGATCGGAGAGGGTCGTCACCGGGTCGAAGTCGCTGTCCAGGGCGGGGTTCGTTCCCTGGTGGTAGCCGGTGAGGGAATAGCCATAGGGCACATCGACCTCGACGCTGTAGGAACCCGAAGTCAGCCCGGTAAACAGGTAGTGGCCGTTCGCATCGGTTTGGGTTGCAGCGATGACCGCGCCGGAGTTGTCGTGGAGGTAGACTGCGGCGTTGGCGAAGCCAGGCTCCCCGGCATTCTGGATGCCGTCACGATTCAGGTCGTTCCAGACCAGGTCGCCGATGCTCGCGCTATCCTCCTGGATCGTGAGTTGGGTGAAGACCTCGGGCGTCACGGCTCCCGATCCGTTCAGGAAATAGGCACCCACGGGGGAGGAGAAGTGCAGCAGGAACGTCTCGTTCCAGCCGACGGGGGCATCGACCGCCAACGGGATGTCGATCTCCTTCTGGGTCTCGCCGGGGGCGAAGGTGACGGAGCCGGAGACGGGCGTGTAGTCCTGGCCCGAAGTGGCCGGGTGGACGCCCGCCGTGTCGGCCTGCGTCGCGTAGTTCACCGTCACCGCCGTGCTGCTCGGCTTCGCCAGGGTGAGCATGTAATGGAACATGCCAGACGATTCGGGCTGGGCGTCGATCGGGGCGGACAACTCGCCGAGGACGATGGCGTTGTTCGCCTCGCTCGCTTCCGCGACGGTGTTGCCGGAATCGACCACGGCGATGAGGTGATTCCCGCCGCTCAACGTCTGACCCGAGATGGCGACCGTGACCGTGTAGTTGCCGACCGCCGCACCAGGCACCGCCACCGTGCCGAGTGGCGAGTTGGGGGTGTCGAGCGTGACGCCGTTGGTGGAGGTGAAGACCGAGACGTTGAAGGTGGCACCGATGGCTTGCGCATCGACCCGGTAGCCGACGGTGATCGCATTCGTCCCGCTGGGGCGTGCCGAGGTGATGACCAGGTCGGGTAGGTTGACCTCCTCCAGCAGCACGACGGCGTCGCGCGTCCCGTTGGCGGTCCAGGGCTGGCTGGCGAAGGCGGGGTTCGCCGAGACGAGACTGGAGTCGAAGGCGTCGGTGGTGTCGTAGATGACGCGCCAGCGGTAGGCGTGGCCGGTGAGCAGTGCTGGTAGCGACGTGAATTGGCTGATGGCGGGGAGGTTCAGGCCGGTGAGCGGGTCGAACTGGCCCGAGAGGCTCTGGGTGGCGCTGGCGACGGTGAAGTAGTCGCCGGTGGTCCCGTTCTGGAGCCAGGGGCGCGGGGTGTAGGTGGTGGAGACATCGAGGGTTCCGCCGAGCGTGACGTTGCCGTGGCTGCCGTCGTCGAGGGCGGAGACCCGGAGTTGGTCGTAGCTGACGCCGGGGGCGTTGCCGGCGATCTGGATCGCGAGGTGCCCGTCAGCCTGTTGGGTGAAGTCGCCCTGCATGGCGATCGCGGCGTTGGGGGCTCCGGCGACGGCGGCGACCTGGATGGTGCCCTTGTTGATCATGCCATTGGGGCCGGTCTTGATGTTGGCACCCTTCCCGTCCTTGAAGACTCCCTTATTGGTCCCCCCGGCCTCGAGGTCTAGGGTGCTGTCCGACTCGAGGGTCGTGGTTCCGTTCTTGTTGATGGTGAAGATTCCGCCGGAGGTGACCACGCCGTCCTTCTGAACGTGCAGGTTTCCCTTGCCCGTCGCAAGGTTCGCGTTCCCGACGTTGATGATGCCCACCGCCGTCAAGGTGGCCGCCGAAACGGTGACCAACCCCGCCGTGTAGTCGCCGATCTGCACGCTGGTGTTAGTGACCATTCCCCCCTTGCTCGCCGTGACGGTAGCACCGCCGTCGATGAGGACATCGGCCTGTGGCACATATTTCGCGCCATTCTCATCGCGGCGCTCGGCCGCTCCGGTGTAGCCGTTCTTGGCCCCCACTGTGATCGAACCGGTCAAATCGACCGTGCCGGTGAGGTGTCCACTGCTAACTGTTCCGGTCGGAACCCCGACTCCGCCGATCCTCAAGTCGCGTGCGGTCAAGGTGCCCTCGACGAGGATGCCGCCGACCGTCGCGCCGCCGACGAATACGTCGCCAGGGGTGGTGCCCGTGGCCACCTTCAGGGTGACGCCCGAGCCGATGCCCATGCTCGCGATGTTCTGCACGTCGGCGGGCTTCCCGGCTTTCAAGACCGTTTGACCCGCGATGCCTACGTTCACCGTCCCGGTCGTCAGGATCGACGCTGCGGCGCTCGTCGTGACTGAGAAGCCGGCGCTACGGGCCGCCCCCGCAGCGATGTCGGCGGGCGTGTTCCCGACGCGAGTTCCGGCGGCGGACAGCACTTGGATCTGACTGGTCGCCTCCAGGATCTTGCCCTTGAGGTCCAGCGTTGTGGTGTAGTCGGGGCCGGGAAGCGTGTCCCCCTTGCCGCCGCCACGCACGGTCAGTTGGCTGATCGTTGTGTTGAGTGCGGTGAGATACGGCGTGGCGTTGGCCAGGTTGAAGTACGCGACCTGCCCTGGCTGAGGCTTGGTGCCCTGGACCCAGGTCTCCCCTTGGTTCCAGGCGTCCGTGCCGCCCATGCGCGCGCCTTGCCACTCCACGGGCGGTCTGAATATCGGGGCAGGGGCCGGGGTCAGGCGGTCCTCCAGCACCTCGAGCCGCAGGCTCGCGCACACCGCCGCCTGCCTCGCGCGACTATCTCTCGCCCTCTTGCGTTCGGCCAGGCGGGCCAGGAACTTCTTGAACATGCTGCTGTCTCCTTGCGTTAGACTTCGATCGCTACACATGAACTACACTGAATGGCCTGCGGCTAATCCGCCGCACGGCCGATGCCTACCACGTTATCGCTGACGAGCTTCACTCGGCTGGGCATGTCGTCGAGGAGTTCTTCCTTCTCCTTATCGCTGTACTTGATGCCGCGGAACTCCAGGGAGCGCAGCTTCGGCAGGTTCTTGAGTTTACGCAGCCCGGCGACGGTGACGCGCGTCTCATTGAGGCTCACGCCTTCGAGGGTCACGATCTTGGCGAGTTGGACGCAAGCCTTATCATCAACGGCCGTTAGGGTGAGGTCCAAGCCGACGAGATTGGGAACGAATCGTAAGTGGGCGAGGCCGCTTGCGGTGATGCGGGTGTCCCTCAGGCCCAAGCCGATCGAGTGCTTCAGTTCCTTGAGGCAGGCCAGGCCGTCGTCGCTTATCCGCGTGCCCCCGAGGTTGAGGTAGCGGCAGCCGCTAAGGTTGACCCCGCCGACGCCCGCCGCCAGACCCGCGTCGGTCACCTTGGCCCCATACAGGTCCAGGGTCCACAGCTTCTTCATGCCCTCGAGGTGGACGAGACCCCGGCCGGTCACCGCCGTATTCCGGAGGCAAAGGGTTTCGAGGCTGGTCAGGCCGGCCAGGTGCGCCAGCCCGGTGTCGCTGACGCGCGTGCCGGTCAGGTCGAGTATATCGAGGTTCGTCAGCCGGCCTAGGTGGGCCATCCCTGCGTCGCCCACCTTGGCGTCGTTGAGCCAGATCCGATTCAGCCAGGGGAGGCCGACCAACTCGCGCAGATGGTCGTCCCTCAGTTGGCTCGCATCGCGCTGCGAGAAGTTGATGTCGAGTACCTTGCCGGTTTCGTTACTCCGCCCTACGTCGGCCCCTAGGGCCTCGAAGAAGGCGGCGGCGCGCTTCTCCGCCCGGCGGGCCAGTCCCAGCGACCTGGCGCGGACTTCGGGGTCGGGACTCTTCATCCCCTTCACCAGCGCGGGCACAGCGTTCGGCCCGATGTCCCGCAGGGCGCGAGCGGCCCTCTCTCGGGTCGGGAAATCCTCGGCCCCCAGGTCGGCGACGAGTTTCGCCATCTGCCGCGCGTCCGGCTGCGCCACCGGAGGGGCGACAGCAGAGCCGTCACGGACACAAAAGAACACTGCCAGCGGTAGAAGGGCGAGGACAAGAGTTCGCGGTTGCATTTCACTCTCCTCCGAATTCAGAAATCATCCGAACAGCATTCGACCTGCTTTTCCCCTCGACAGGCCCGTGGGCCGGAAGCGCCAAGCCGTCGTAGGATGATTCGATCACCGAAAAAGACAGCGCAGAAGGATGAGCCGCAGACAAATATTGTCGCTACCCCCAACAAGATGGGAGTGTGGATTGGTTGAAGGGAGTGTACGGGGAGGCGGGGACGGCGACAGCAGGTGAATTTCAAGAATAATCGAGATTGCCCTGATAAGCCTTAACTGTCTTCTTTCAGGTGCCAATAGTTAGGCAGACCGCCGGGCCGGTCCCCGTAGGATTTCACGCCTCCCCTGAGTTGGCCTGCGCCAGTCGGACCGGACTCCGCTATGATGATTGGTAGCGATCTCCTTGCCCTTCGAGGGTTCCTTCATCGTGTCGGGCTACATCGGCACTCCCCCTGTTCGACCCACGATCGGCACGGCTGCGCGCAAGTACCTCAACATCTTCCGCGCCAGCCTCGTCGAGCGCATGACCTACCGGGGCGACTTCCTGCTCGGGACCGTCCTGCGGTTCTTGCCCGTCATGACGACCATCCTCCTCTGGGAGGCGGTCTTTCAGGGGTCGAGCAAGAAGGAGTTCGCCGGCTACGGACGCGACAACATGATCGCGTACCTACTGCTCATCCACATCAGCCGGATGTTCTCCAGCATGCCCGGCCTCGCCTCGGGAATCTCGCGCGACATTCGCGACGGCAGTCTCAAGAAGTACCTGCTCCAGCCGCTCGACATGATCGGCTACCTCATCAGCTACCGCGCCGCCCACAAGGCCGCGTACATCGCCACGTCCGCCTTGCCCTACGCGGGCCTGTTCTTCGTCTTCTCCGGGTACTTCAGCGGGTTTCCCGACGCCCTGACGCTCCTGGGCTACTTGCTCTCGCTCGTCCTCGCCTTCCTGATCGGGTTCTTCTTCGAGGCGTGCATGGGCATGGTCGGCTTCTGGATGCTCGAGGTAACGTCGCTGCTCTGGATCGTGACCACGCTCAGCTACTTCATCTCCGGCCAGATGATGCCGCTCGACCTCGTGGAAGGCTTCTGGGGCACCGTCATCAAGGCGTTGCCGTTCCAGTACCTCGCCTACTTTCCCGCCGTCATCTTCCTCGGCAAGGTGTCGGGGGCCGACCTCGTGCGCGGCCTGTGCGTCCAGGCGGCCTGGGTCGTCGCCTTCGGCCTGATGACGCGCTGGCTCTACGCGCGTGGGCTGCGCCGCTATAGCGCGTTTGGAGGCTGACTCGATTTTTCTCCCCTCTCCCCTGTACTCGGGGGAGAGGGGTCGGGGGTGAGGGGGTCAGACCCTTACCGAAGACACCCCCTCACCCCTAGCCCCTCTCCCCCGAGTACAGGGGAGAGGGGGACCATCGATCCGACATGGCCTCCCCCGCACGCTACCTCCGCCTCCTGGGCACCTTCGCCCGCTTCGGCCTCGCCAACGAGATGGCGTTCCGTGCCAACTTCCTCGTCAAGCTCACCGTCGAGGCGATCTGGCTTTCCATCCTCCTGGCGTTCAACGGCATCCTGTTCCGTAACACCGACTACATCGCCGGCTGGGACCAGAACCGCTACCTGTTCTTCCTCGGCTGCCACTACGCCCTCAGCGGCATCGTCGAAACGTTCTTCCTCGAGAACTGCACCGGCTTCGCCGAGCTGGTGCGGACGGGCGACCTCGATTTCTACCTGCTCCGCCCCATCGACGAGCAGTTCCTCATCACGAGTCGGCACATGGACTGGTCCACGTTCCCCAACGTGCTGCAAGGCGCGGGCGTCATGGTCTACGCCCTCTGGGCGATGTCGTGGCCGTTCGACCTTGGGTTGCTGGTCGCGTTCCTCGCCCTGTTCGCGTGCGGCTGCGCCATGACGTACAGCTTCCTGCTGATGCTCTGCTCGCTCTCGGTCTGGATGGTCCGCAACCAGAGCCTCATGGAGATGTGGTGGCTGTTCACCTCGCTGATGCGTTACCCGCGTGAAGTCTTCGGGGTCACGACGTGGGGCAGTCCGGTCGGCTTCTTCTTCACCTTCATCGTCCCGGTGCTGCTCGTCGTCAACGTCCCGACGCGGACGATGGTGCGGACGCTGGAACCCGGCTTCATCGCGGGCATGGTGGTCGCAACGGTGGCGCTGCTCTTCGTGAGCCGGGCGTTCTTCCGCCGCGCGTTGTCGTCGTACCGCAGCGCGAGTAGTTGAGGAAAACGATGCCATGATAGACGAAGCTCTCGACCAGAGCCGATCCATCCTCGCCGACTACGACGAGGATGGGATCTTCGTCTACCAGGCGTTCAAGCCGAACATCGTCGAGGAGGCATTACGACAAGGGACGTTCGGCAAGGGGTTCAACCTGGATCGGATGACGTGGATCAAGCCGTCCTTCGGCTGGATGCTGTATCGGTCCGACTACGCCACGGCTCGCCTGCAAGAGGGCATCGTGAAGATCAAGTTGTCCCATGAGGCGTTCCTCGCCATTTTGCGCCAGGCAGTCCCGACGGCATTTGACAAGCGAGTTCACTCCACGGAGGCCGAATGGCAGACGGCACTTCGGAACACCGACGTGAGGGTTCAGTGGGATCCCGACCGCGACTGGCAACTTCGAAGGCTATCGCGGCGAGCGATCCAGCTCGGCCTGCAAGGGGCAGTCGTGCGGCAGTACGTCAGCTCGATCATCGGTCTGGAATCCGTGTCCGCGCTCGCCCACGCATGTCGTCGAGCGTCCGAAACAGGGGCTGATCGACCCTCAGCATACCCGATGGAGCGCGAGTATGACGTGCCCGTTGAGGTGCGGCGCGTGATGGGGATGACGGAGTGAGCGTACGTGCCGAAGCACGACCCATTCGCGGAAGACATCGATGACCGCCTCGCGTCGCTGGACGGCTACCGTCGCCGGGCCATGTTCGGTGGACATGGCCTGTTCCAGCACAAGACGTTCTTCGGCATCGTCTTTCGCCAGCGTCTCTATTTCCGCACGACGCCGGCGACCAAGGCGAAGTACGCCGCCGAGGGCATGGGGCCGTTGCGCTACGACACGACGCATACGATGTGGAACTACTACGAGGTGCCCGCGACGGTCCTCGCCGACGGCGATCGGCTGCACGAATGGGCGCTCGAATCGATCGCGTCGCGGGCCGAGGACGAATAGCTAGTCACGGGTACCTATAGGGTGAACTAATTAGAAGTTGGCCTTGAAACAGAAAACAAAGCGGCGACTCTCGCCGCACTCCATAGAGGGCTGCGAGACCGGCCGCGCTACCGACACATTTGCCTCACCCGATGAGGTCGATCAATCTTTACTCACATCCATGCGCTGCGGAGCCGGGGGGCCGACCTCGGGTTTGGTCGCGGCCTTGGTCGCGGGTTTGGTCGTCGCCGGGGCGGTGCGTCGGCCCTCGGAGCGTGCGAGACGTTCGCTGAGTTGGTTTATCTGCTGCTGCATCTCTTTGCGGTCCTGCTCCAGCGAGCGGATCTGCGACTCTAGCTGGCTCGTCCGGGTGCGCAACTCGGGCACCGCCTCGGAGGTCGCCTTCTGGGCGGTCCAGAGTTGCGTCGCCCGATTGGTCAGGTCGTCCTTCTTGGCGAAGTCGCTCTGGGTCTCGACGATCCGGCTCTGGCCCGTTCGCAGGTCCGCCAGTGTACTCGAGAGGCTCTGATACACCGTCACCATGAGCGTCACGATGATGCTGAGGACCGTGCCGCCCAGGACGCGCCAGACGACCGTCATCCTGTCCTCCGAGGGGGCTATCTTTTCATCGGCGGGCGGCTGGGCGAGGCGCAGTACCTCGGCCATGTTCAGGGTGCTGGGGACCGGCGAGAGCTTCTGCTCTGCGGACGAGTTCGGCTTGCGTTGAGCGGCCACTCTAATGTACTCCTCGGACGAACGGTCGGCGGGTCCATCCGCCCGACGTGAGGCGTTACCATACCGAGGGCGACGGGTCGGCTCAAGAGCGACCGCGAGGGTCGATCCGATCCGGCGGAGTAGACGCGGCAAACTGTAGGGGTTGGCGCGGTGGGCCGATATCTTTGCCCCGATTCTACCTCAATTCTCCCTCTTCACTGGTCGATGTAGAACGTGTTGACCCGGTCATCGAGTCGGATTCGTTGGTACGTCGTGCGGGTCTTGGTCCAGGAGATTCGGAGTGGTCCCATTCGCGTTTCATCCGAGACGAAGGCTCGCACTGATAAGCGTCGCGAGCCTCGGGTGGGCGTTCAGCTTCGGCCTGGGCGCGCCGCTGGCGGCGCTGTGGCTGAAGCAGGCCGGGGCGAGCGGCTGGACCATCGGCCTGAACACGAGCTTCTATTACCTCGGCGTCGCGATCGTGGCCCCCTTCCTGCCTCGCCTCATGGTCCGCCACAACCGCGCGTGCATCATCGCGGGTATGCTCATCGACGCGCTGACGACGGCGTCCTTCCCCTGGGTTTCGGGCGAGGTCGCCTGGCACGGCCTGCGAGTCCTGGGCGGGGTCGGGACGGCGCTGAGCCTCATCCCGATGGAAACGCTCATCAACCACGACGCCCCGCCGGACCGCCGGGCGCGCGACTTCGGCGTCTATGCCTTCTGCGTCGCCCTGGGCATCGGCCTCGGCTCACTCGTGGGACTCCTAGTCTATCCGATCGCCCCACTGCTGGCGTTCGCTGTCGGTGGCCTCGTGACATTCACCGCGATCCTCCCGGCCTGGCTCGGGGCACCTGCGACCTGTCGGTACGAGGAAAGCGCCGGCGGTGACGCTCTACCCTGGCGCGCGGGGCTGATGGGGTTCGGCACGGCCTGGGTTCAGGGGTTCCTCGAAGGGGGGACGATCACCTTCCTCTCGATCTACCTCCTCGGAAGGGGGTTCAGCGAGGGGGCGACGAGTGGGCTGATGGGCGGCCTCTTCGCCGGTGTCGTGCTGGCCCAGTTGCCGCTCTCCTGCCTGGCGGATCGCCTGGGCCGACTGCGGGTCGTCCTCGCCTGTCACGCACTCGTCCTCCTGGGGCTGGCCTGCGTGCCGTGGGCACCCTGGACCTGGTGGCTGGTCGTCCTGTTGTTCGTCCTCGGTGCGTCCAACGGGGCGATGTACCCCCTGGGACTCGCCCTCCTCGGTGAGCGGATCCCGGCCGCGGCGATGGCGCGGGCGAACGCCTGGTATCTGGCGTGCAACTGCGCCGGCAGCCTGTCCGGGCCGATCCTCATCGGCCTGGCCGTCGATGCGTTCGGCATGAACGCGATGTTCGTCGTCTGCGGGGCCGCCGTCCTGCTGGTGGTGGGCACCTGGCTCTTACTGGGCAAGGGCAAAGAATCGGCCCGCGAGACCGTGCCCGAGCGCCTCGCTGCATGAATGGGACACGGATGAGACGGATGAATACGGATCAGTCCAATCGAGTACGTATCGATCCGTCTTCCTCCGCTTTAACCGTCTAATCCGTGTCCCATTCTCTTTATTGCTTGTCCGCG
>JANXSH010000357.1 GCA_025356615.1 Planctomycetia bacterium
CGATGAGACTCGTATCAGGGTAGGAACCCCGGAGGTGGTGGAACATCCCGCGCGGGGGGCGAGATTTTCTTGCGGACTCGAGGAGTGAGGACGAACAGCGCCCTTGTTATCGACCTTCTCGAACGCGAGAATACGCGGGAGTAGGAATCGTTGCTCCACTCGTTGCGTGTTGGTCGCATCCCAGGAAATCCCATGCTCACGCGGATCGAAATCGATGGCTTCAAGACCTTTGAGTGCTTTCACCTCGATCTGGGGCCATTCCTCGTCATTCTCGGGCCGAACGCCTGCGGCAAATCGAACCTGTTCGATGCCATGCGGTTGCTGTCCACCCTGACGACGCTCGATCTTCGCTCGGCCGTGCAGCAGATGCGCGGGGAACCGCATGAACTATTCCGCCGCGCGGGGGATGGCCAGTCTGGGCAAAAGATGTCCTTCGCCGTGGAAGTATTACTCGAACCCCGAGTCAGAGATCCCTGGGGGGCCGAGGTCGAACTTCGCTCCACTCGATTGCGCTATGAGTTGACGATCGAATTGCGAAAAGAACGAGGCGTCGAGCGGCTGTTCGTTACTCATGAGGCCGCTCGGCCTATCCTAAAGAAGGACGATCGCCTCGATCGGTTGCCGGGCTACGAAGTCTCTCCCCTCTTTCTGAAGACCTTCGCGAAATACAACCGCCGGTCGCCGTTTCTCGAAACCGACGTGTCCGGGCCTCGCCCCGTCATCAATATTCACAAAGACGGCGTTCAGGGCCGGAATCTCCATCGCCCCGCCGATGCTGCGGAGGCGACCGTCCTCTCGAGCATCACTAGTGCTGAATATCGGCACCTGTACGCTTTGCGCGAGGAGATGAGATCCTGGTGTTTCCTCCAACTGAATCCGACGGTCATGCGACGGGCCAGTTCGACCGTCGCGCCTGATTCCCTCGAAGCCGATGGAAACAACCTCGCGACGGTGTTGGCTCGCATTCGTGCCCTGACGGCGACTGACCATAGGCCGAAGGGAGCCATCGCTGACATCGCAGCCGATCTCGCTTCTCTGATTCCCAGCGTCAAGGCTCTCGAAATCAAGGAGGACATCCCGAATCGCGAATTCTACCTGGAAATCCTCCAGAGGGATGGCCTCCGCTTCAGTTCCCGTGTCGTCTCCGACGGGACGTTGCGCGTGCTGGCATTGCTGACCATGCTGCACGACCCCCGTCGCCGTGGTCTGATCTGCCTGGAAGAGCCGGAAAACGGCGTCCATCCGATCAGGCTCAAGATGCTCATCGCCCGGCTCGAGGAACTACTGACTGACCCTGCCTCGGACCAAGTCGCTTCGGGAGAACCGCTCGCCCAAATGCTGCTCAACAGTCACTCTCCTGTCGTACTATCGTCGCTTCCTCTCGGGCGAGTCGTCTTCGCCGATATGGTGACCGCCATCGACCCCGTGACGAAACAAAGCAGTCGTCGAACGCGGGTTCGATTCGTAGAAGACACTTTGCCATTCGAGCCGAATGACCCTAACAAAGTTTCTAGCTACGAGGTCCATCAGATCCTCGAGACCGTCGATCAAGGAGCCTCCGCTTGAGTCACTATCTCGGGCTGGCGCTCTTCGCCGAGGGGCCGACGGACCATCAGTTCCTGCGACCGCTCCTGGAGCGGTTCACGGAGGACCTATGCCTCACGAGAGCGAGGGGGCTCGTGGAACTCCCGTCGATGATCGAATTGCATTCCCCCCGACGGGTAAAGGACTCCGATCGGGCCACGAGGATACGCGAGGCGGCTCGCGATGCCTGGGGGAGTTTTCACATCCTCTTCATCCATTCGGACGGGGGCGGGGATCCGACCCTCGCGGAGGAGAATTGCATCGACCCGGCGAGACGAGCCATTCGCGAGGACGTGGGCCTGGGTGAAGGGAGCACCCGGACGGTCGCCGTCGTTCCGGTCCGCGAAACGGAAGCTTGGATGTTGGCCGATGGCGATGCGATACGCGAGGCATTCGGTACGACGCTCACGAATGCCCGGTTAGGATTGCCCTCCCAGGCTCGCGCCGTCGAGACGATTCTCGACCCGAAGGTGGAACTGGAACGTATCCTTCTCGCGGTCCTGGGTAGAGTCTCGCGGCGGAGCAGATTGCCGAATTATCTCGCCACGATCGGACAGTCGGTTCGATTCGAGAAGCTCCGTGAGGTTCCGTCGTTTAAGTCGTTCGAGGAGCAGTTCACCGCTGCCTTGACGGATCTCGCCTATCTGGACGACCGGCCCGCGTGACCTCCTCGGCCAGACCGGGTGGATGATTTTCTTCCGGAAATCCTTGACATCCTCTAGACAACGGTTACGATCAGCGGTGTTGGAGACGCATGAAGGCGCTAAGGGCCGAGGAGTGGCCGGGCAGGAAGCCTGTTTCGAGTACATCTTTCCTGCACTTCCCCTCTCCCCTCGTCCGTTTTCGCCCTCGTTCTTTTGGCGAAATCGGCCCTCTCGTTCGAGAGAGCCTCACCTACGGAGGGGACATCATGGATCGCAAGCAGCAGGTCTCGCAGCGCGTTCGCGAGTATTTCGGCGAGCGCCTCGACGATGTCGTCGAAATGGTACGTCAGGATCGCCAGGACATGCGGTCCTGGCAAGAACCCGCCCATGTGCGCGGGATGATGCGTTCGACCCGCCGACTGGAAAGCGGCGAGGATCGCAACGCGGACAAGGACACGCTCACCGAGCGCTCCCTCGGCGACGCCGACCTCGGCTCGGCCCTCGGCGAGCCGGACGCGGGTCGCCGCCGGGAGATGACCTCCCAGCTCCTCGAACTCGGCGTCAGCGGGTTGCTCAAGGCGACGCGCGGCACCGGCAGCGACCTGACCGCCCAGGAGACCCTCGGCCTCGAGGCCGTGTTGCTCCTCTACGGCCGGCCCGCCGTCCTCGTCACCAACGAGGGGATCGAAAGCCCCCCGCCGTTCTGGAACCAGCTCGAGGACCTGCGCGAGGAGGTCGAGTTGACCCAGCGCGGCGTCGGGCGGATCGAGCTGCTCGGCCACCCCGAGTACGACTGGGCGGGCACCGGCTTCCTCGTCAGCGACAACGTGCTGATGACGACCCGCCGCATCGCCGAGCTGTTCACCGAGCCGCGCGACGGCGGGTGGCAGTTCCGGCCCGGCATCAGCGCCTGGATGAACTACCGCCCTGGATTCCAGGATGTCAGCGCCGCCAACTACCGCATCCGCGCCGTGATCGGTATCCACGACCGCTACGATCTCGCCCTGTTCGAGGTCGAACGCCCCCAGGTCAACGGCACCTCGCCTGTCCCCCTTTCTCTGGCCGCCCAGCCTCCCTCGAGGCGCGAGGGGCAGCAGGTGTATCTCGTCGGCTACCCCGTGCGCGACGCTCGCCGAAACGAGCCGGAGACGATCAGCCGACTCTTCCGCGATGTCTACAACGTCAAGCGCGTCCAGCCCGGCCAACTCCGCGGCGAGCTGACTTTCGGCGAGATCACTCTGCTCCGCCATGACGCGGCCCCGCTCGGCCAGAACGCCGGCGCTCCGGTCATCGACCTGGAGACGCAGCAGGTGTTGGCGATGCAGTCCACTGGGCGGTTCATGGAGGCCAGCACCGCCGTGCCGCTGTACCTGCTCCGCGACGACGCCCTCTTGCAAAAGGCGGGCGTCTCCTTCGCCGAAGCCACCCCGCGCGACCGACAGAACATCCTCGGCCAGGTCGAACGCCTCGCCCGTAGCCGCTACTGGAACGAGGCGCGCTCGATGATCGAGAACCTCTACGCGAGGGCGTTCGGCTATGAGACGAATCGGCGTTGAGTGAATTGTGGTAGGGTGGGTCGAGCGAAGCGAGGCCCACCAGAGCGCCAGATGCTTCAGGGATAGGGGCGAAGCGAGTGATCCGCGTGGGCCTCGCTTCG
>JANXSH010000360.1 GCA_025356615.1 Planctomycetia bacterium
CCTACCAGCGCCCAAAGCGCATGAAGGCGTGCCCTCCTGGACTTCAAAGCATTATTGAGTACTTCGTGTAAGCTGTCCGCGTTCCGCTCCTTCATGCTCAGCAGCCGTTGCGCCGTCTCTCGTAGGTGGACGTTGTCATCATCCAGGCGCGCCAAGAGCGACAACTTGTCTTCCCCGGACAGGTCAGGGATCTTTGCCCGCAGGGCGTCCTTGTGTCGGATGCGATACAAACGGCCGT
Source organism: Planctomycetia bacterium (assembly GCA_025356615.1). Classification (GTDB taxonomy): domain Bacteria; phylum Planctomycetota; class Planctomycetia; order Gemmatales; family Gemmataceae; genus JANXSH01. The sequence continues at coordinate 239 of JANXSH010000360.1, forward strand.
TGAGGCGATCGATCCCCGCCGGGTCGCGGTTGGCGTCCTGGTAGCAGTGATAGCGGTCGTACCAGTCGAGGACGTAGAGGCAGCCATCTGGCCCCACCTTCTGCGCCACGGGCATGAACCACTGGTCGTTCGCGCTCAGGAAATCATCCTGGCTCTTAGCGAAATATGTGGAGCCGTCGCGGGTGAGCACGTCGGAGTTGATGCAGCCACCGTGGATGTTGCCCATGAACAGTTTGCCGCGGTACTCCTTCGGGAACGCGCGACTGTCGAACCAGACAAGGCCGCAGTACGCCGCCTTCTGGTGGCGGTGCTTGACGATGGAGCGCATCGGCCAGGTGAAGGGCGGATACGGCCCGCCCTGACGGATGTAGTAGCCGGTCTCGGTGAGGTGCCAGAGGTGGTCGATGACGCAGGCCGACGCGAAGAGGTCGCCGTTCTCGTTGAAGGCGATGCCCCAGGGGTTGCTCGTGCCCTCGCAGAAGAGTTGGAATTCGCGCGTCTTGGGGTGGATGCGGAAGACGGCACAGGTGAACTTCCACTCCTTGCCGTTCTGCCTGACGTGGCTCTGGTTGAACACGCCGTTCCAGCCGTAGAGCCAGCCGTCCGGCCCCCAGGTCAGCGAGTTGGGCAGTTCGTGGGTGTCGTCGCGCCCGAACCCGGTGACGACGACTTCCGGCTTGCCCGCCGCCTTGCCGTCGGGGCCCACCTTATAGAAAAGAATGTCCGGCGAGTTGGCGACCCAAACGCCGCCGTGGCCGACGGCGATGCCGCTGGGGATATTCAGCCCGTCGGCGAAGACGGTGACTTTCGACGCCTTGCCGTCGGGGCCGATGTCGATGACCTTGACGCGATCCTTGCCGACGCCGGGGCTGCGTCGCGGGTACTCGATGCTCTCGGTGATCCAGACTCGACCCTTCTCGTCGAACGTCATCGAGACGGGGTTGATGATGTCCGGCTCCGCCGCGACGACCTCGACGGTGAAGCCCTCGGGCACCTTCATCTTCTTGACCGCCTCGGCGGGCGTGAGGGCGGGGCCGGGGGGCGAATCCTGCCCGTGCGGCACCGGCTCCTTCTGGGCGGAAGCGAAGTAGACCAGGCAGAGAGAGAGTATCCCGGCGAAGGCGGTGCGTTTGCGAGGCATCGGAGAGTCTCCCAGGATCGACCATGAGAATTCGTCGGCATTCGGACCGGGCTATTCTAACAGAAGACGGGGCAAAGACGAACGAAGGTGGTCGGGCGGATCCACGGCGATAATGGAGAGGGAGTCTCGTGCCCTTTCCCGAATGGCGCGCCGTTTGCTGCCAAGACTTTACGGAAATCGTTCGGCCGGCGATCAGGGGCTCGACACCAGCGCCGTTCGCAGGAATTGCTGGTCACTGGGCTCGAGGATCGCTTCGCTTCGCTCATGACCCTGGGCCGAGTCGTATGACTCTGTAGAGGTAAGAGACTCCGAGTGCGTCGTCGCGTTCCGTTGTTTTCTCATTGCTACGCCCTCGCCGACGCGGTAGAGTTATGACAGTTCTCTCATTCTAGACGGGCCGTCTGATCCACTCGCACAGGAGCCGATCCTGCCCTGCGGAGGGGTCTGGACTGTTTCTCGCACGAATCCGTCGAGCCAATAGAGAGCGGCCACGATCGAGACAGCGATGGACAACACACACCTGGACCTCGGCAGGACGGCGACTCCCCGTCCGTCCGAATCGGCGAACCCCGGAGCGGACCTCCGGCCAGGCTCCTCCGCGCCTCTCGGGCCGTCCGACCCCCTGCACGAGGTCCGCGTCCTCGGCGAGTATCGCATCCTTCGCCGACTCGGGGAGGGTGGCATGGGAGCCGTCTACCTCGGCTACGACGGCAAGACGCGCCTCACCGTCGCGCTCAAAGTCCTGAGCGACGCCCTCGTCTCCAACCAGAACTACATCGACCGATTCTACCGCGAGGCCCGCAGCGGCGGGCAGCTCAACCACCCCAACATCGTCCGCACCTACTCCGCCGGCCAGGACAGTGCCACGGGAAAATACTACCTCGTCCTCGAATTCGTCGATGGCCCCAGCGCGCAGGCGCTCCTCGCGCGCCACGGTCGGCTCGGCGTGGCGGACGCCGTCTACATCACCCTCCACATCGCTCGGGCGCTCGAACACGTCCACTCACGGAGCATCGTCCACCGGGACATCAAGCCGGACAACATCCTCATCACCCGCTCTGGGGTCGCCAAACTGGGCGACCTCGGCCTCGCCAAGCGCACCGACGAACTCAGCCACCTGACCGCCGCCCACCAGGGATTCGGCACGACGGCGTACATGCCCTACGAGCAGGCCATCAGCGCCCGCCAAGCCGACGGCAGGAGTGACATCTACGCGCTGGGTGCCACGCTGTATCATCTGCTCACCGGGCGGGTTCCTTTCCCCGGCGAAAACCACCTCGAGGTCATCGACAAGAAGAACCAGGGCATCTTCGCCCCCGCCGGGTTCTTCGAGCCGTCCGTCCCCGCCGCGATGGACCAGATCCTCGCCCGGATGCTCGCGCGCGAGCCGCGCGATCGCTACCAGACCGCGAGCGAACTCATCATCGCCCTAGAGCGGACGCATCTGGCGGCGACCGTCCCGAGTTTCGCCGACGCCGCCCTCGCGCTCCAGGATCCTTCGTTCCAGGCGTGCCAGAGTTCGGGCGAGCCGACCCGCCTCGACCCGGAAGTCCTCCCCAAGACGGCCTCGAAAGAGGCGACCCCCTCCGGCTGGATCGTCCGTTACAAGAATCAGGCGGGCCGATCGTTCACCGCACGCCTGACGGTCGCCCAGA
>JANXSH010000375.1 GCA_025356615.1 Planctomycetia bacterium
TAACCGTTCATCCCTCTGGGACGAGTAGGGGACAAGGCAGGCCAGTCCGCCTGGCGACGACGGCATCGTGCAAGTATTCCAGCACACTCTTCCCCTGGAGCCGGCGCGTTTGCACCACCGTCAGGATTCGCTCCACGAACCGGCAGCCCTTCGTACGGCCCCCAGCGGTCGCTGCGCACGATCCCCTGGATCTCCAGGCCCAGCAGGGCCGTCAGGCCCAAAGCACCGCGTGTGCCGTGGATGACGAAGACAGCGACGCTCGTCGTGGCCGCCGCCCACAGCCAGCACGACTGGCCCGCCAGTTCCCAACTCGTCTCGTCCGCGTTCTTCACCCCGGCGGCTCGCACGTCTTCCATCGCTTCTTGGTGCGGTGCCGCCAGCGCGGCGCAGACCTCTTGCTCGAGGTTGGCGACCGTGCCCAGCGCTAGGGGTGCCCCGAAGACGGCGTCGGCGACCTCCTCGATCCCACGCTTGCTCATGCCATGACGGCCGCTGAAGTACGACAAGATGGCCGTCGACCGAGGCCCGACGCCGTGTGCGCGAATGTCTTGGGGGGTGACCGCTCGGGTGACTTCGCCGCACGCCGGGCAGGCGCAGGCTTGGCCCTGGTATTCGGTGACGGCCGAGACGATAGGGGGCACTTCGACGACCCGGAAGCGAGTCGGCTCGGGATCGGCGACGGTCGGCGACGTGGGCAGGTCGGCCTGGCAGTGGCCACACCGGGTGGGCCGGAAGATCACGACCTCGTCGACCCGTTCGAGAGGCAACAATTGTTTCAGGTGGGGCGGGTGGCCCGGCTGGCCTCCGCGACGACGTTTGGACTTCTTCGTGGAGGCGGGCTTGGGGGCGTCGAGGGGATTGGCGGAAGGCGGGACGGAGGAATTGGTGCTGTTGGAGACGAGACGTGCTTCCGAGGTGGCGAGACGCTGCTCCAACTCGGCAACGCGAGCCAGAAGAGTGAGGCAACCAGGGCAGGTTACGACTTCCATACCAGCAGACTATCAAGTCGGACGGCTTCTGCCTTGCTGATAGCCTGAAATTCGGGTGAACGGTTACCAAAAATCTGTAGTTGTCTATACTTAACTACACCCCGAAGTCGCCCCGCAGTTGTCGCACTTGCAGCAGGTGCCGCTGCGGACCAGCGTCAGTTGGCCGCACTCCGAACACGGGTCGCCCTCATAACCCTTCATGCGGGCCTGGCGGACCTTGTCGGCGAGGGCCACCTTGCCGTTGCCGTTGCCGTTCGTCATCGTGGCCGAAGGGGCCACGACGGCGACGGCGGCATGCTCCGACCGGGGGGCGGGGCGAACCTTACGCGCCGCCGTCGGGGCTTTTGGGGCGTCGTCCGATGGCTCCTTGTGTAGGGCGTCGCCACGGAGATCCTCCTGGGACACCTGGGCGAGGTCCGTCCGGTCGAGGTAGGTGATGGCCAACTCGCGGAAGATGTAGTCGATGAGCGAGGTCGTCATCTTGATGTGCGGGTTGCCCTGGACCATGCCGTTGGGCTCGAACCGCACGAACTGGAAGGCGTCGACGAACTCCTCGAGCGGCACGCCGTGTTGCAGGCCGAGCGAGATCGCGATGGCGAAGCAGTTCATCATGCTGCGGAAGGCCGCGCCCTCCTTGTGCATGTCGAGGACGATTTCGCCGAGGGTGCCGTCCTCGTATTGACCCGTGCGGATGTAGATCTTGTGCCCGCCGATGCGGGCCTTCTGCGTGTACCCCGCGCGGCGATCCGGCAGCCGGCGGCGCTGCGCGATGTACTTGATGACGACCTTCTCGGCCATCTGCACCGGGACGGCGGCCGGCTCCCCGAGGGGGACGTCGACATCCGGGGCGTCGGCGACGCTGTTGAGCGGCTGGCTGAGTTTGGAGCCGTCGCGGTACAGGGCGTTGGCCTTGAGCATGAGTTGCCAGCTCAGGAGGTACGACGACTTGACGTTCTCCAGCGTCGCGGTGTACGGCAGGTTGATCGTCTTCGAGATCGCCCCCGAGACGAAGGGCTGGGCGGCCGCCATCATGCGGATGTGCGCCTCGGCGGCGAGGTAGCGTTTGCCGAGCTTGCCGCATCGGTTGGCACAGTCGAAGATGCTAAGATGCTCGTCCTTCAGGTGCGGCGCGCCCTCGATGGTCATGGTGCCGCAGACGAAGGAGCTGGCCTCGCCGATCTGCTCCTTGGTGAAGCCGAGCGCGGCCAACACGTCGAAGCCGGGGGCGTCGAGTTGCTCCTTCGTAAGACCCATCGGTCCGGTGAGGATATCGTCGCCGATCGTCCAGCGGTTGAAGGCAAACTGCAACTCGAAAGCCGACGGCAG
>JANXSH010000394.1 GCA_025356615.1 Planctomycetia bacterium
CGAGGTCGGCCTCCGCCCCCCCGGCGTCGTTCTGCTCCAACCGCAGCAGCCCGCGCTGGGTCCAGGCGGCGGCGTCGGACGGGTCGAGGCCGACGGCCGCGTCGAGGTCGCGCCTGGCTCCGGCGGAGTCGCCGGCGCGCAGCCGCGCGGCGGCGCGGGCGCGGCGGACCTCCGCCCAGGCCGGCTCGACCGATGCGGCTCTGTCCAACTCTTCGAGCGACGCCGCGTGTTCGCCGAGCGCGGCCAGCGCCTTAGCGCGAAGTAGGCGGGCGCGAGAGTTGCCCGGATCGAGGCGCAGTGCATCGGCGAGGTCGCCAAGGGCCTGGGCGTATCGACCTAACGCGGACAGCGAGGCCGCCCGCCCCGTCAGCGCGGCGATGTTGTGCGGGTCGAGCCGCAGCGTGTGGCTGAAGTCGGCCGTCGCGCGCTCGGACCGGCCCGCCTCGCGGTGTACTTCCCCTCTCCCCAGATACGCCGAGACGAAAGCCGCGTCGAGGTGGAGGCAGGCGGTAAAATCGGCGACGGCATCGTCGAGACTCCCCGCCGCCCGGTGCAGTGCCGCCCGATCGAACAGGGCGCAGGCGTCGGGCGGTGTTCGGTCGCCCTCGCATGCCGAATCCGTTTCCTGGTAGGGGAGGCGTTCTCCTAACTCGTCACGAACCTCGTCGAGTCGTCGCAAGAGTCCTCCTCCCGGCTGTGCGAGGGACTCTGCCACCGCACCCAGTTGGTCGTCTGCGTGGCCGTTCCCCTCTTCCGTAGCGTCCCCCGGAAGGTCGCGTTCGAGCAGGGCCGATGTCGAGGCGACGAGCGAAGGCTCCCGGCCCCGTCGACGCAAGTCCCACAGCGGCCCTAGTCCAACATGCCCCTCTGCCGAGAGTTCTTCCCCGGCGTACATCAACTCGTCTTCTTCTCCCTCGAACACTAGTCCCCCTTCCACGCCGACCGATCTCCGCAAGGAGAAAATCGTCCAGACTCGTCCCCGATTCTCAATAGTCGGCGTCCGAGATGATCTCCTTCCCGGCGACGGTGCCCAGGCCCAAGTAGACCGTGGCGTCGATCGTGTAGGAGAGTTGCTGGACGGAGGCGTCGGCCATCAGGGCGTTCCACGTCCCCGGATGCGACGAACCGAAGGCACCGTTACTCGGCCCCGCGAGTTGGCGGTCCCAGACCGGCAGCAGCGTAGGGGAGGTGACACGAATCGAGTTGAAGTTCGCACCGCTGAACCCGCTCGCGTAGCCCGTGTCGTCTTCGTTGAGTGCGTTGAGGCCACCCGCCGGGTTGACGGCCTTCTCCCCGAGGAGGATCGTATGGGACAGGCCGTCCGTTATCTGCGAGCTGTCGATGGTCGAGCGTGCGCCACCAAACTGAGCCCGAACCGCGCCGGTGTTGAACGATCCCGCCACCTTGGAGTTGCCGTTGCAGGCGGCGTAGTCGATCAGGGCGACCGGGAAGGTCGTGCCCGTCAGGCTGCTGAAGGCCGTCTGTGCGGGGAAGGGCGTGGCCACCGACTTCGAGTAGCCTACGGTGGCCATCGAGCGGCGCGAGGGGCAGAAGTAGAACTTGTGAGGCGTGCCGATCGTCTTCTTCATCTGATTCGGCAGGGTCAGGGTGGCGTCGCCCAGGTAGACGAGTTCGGCGTCCATGTGGGGCAGGATCTGGAAGGCCCAGCCCGCCTGCTGGTTCCACCCGGCGACCGGCGCACTGCCGGAGTAGCTCGGGCCGTAGGTGTCATCCCAGCCCGCCGTCGGCAGATACAGCATCTGATTCTCGTAGGACCTGAAGGCGAGTCCCATTTGCTTGAGGTTGTTGAGGCACGAAAGGCGGTTCGACGCCTCACGCACCTTAGAAACGGCGGGGAGAATCAGCCCGACGAGGACGGCGATGATCGAAATCACGACGAGCAGCTCGATCAGCGTGAAGCCCACGCGGCTCGATCGTGGGTGGCATCTACGAAGCATATCGGTTTTCCTCTTCCGTTCGCGGTGATGGGACTCTCGGCCCGTACAGACGAAGCGCCTGGGAAGCGGCCGTCGTTCAAGCACTCCCCCTGAAACTCTTCCATCGCTTGTTGAAGACCCTCTGCCACTGCCTGGGCTGCCACCACGGCCCGACCGCCTCGTTCTCTTCGACGAACGCCTCGGGGAAGACGAAGCGGTGCTTGCACCGCCGGCACTGCCCGAACTCCCCCACCTTGTCCGCCCGGTACTTCAATCGCTGGCGGCAGCGGTCGCAGTCGGCGTAGAGGAATTCTTCTTCCTTGATCCACTTGTTCCGGTAGTGGAAGTAGAAGAGGACGGCGGCGAGTAGTATGTTCGCCTCGGCCAGGAGGGCGACGCCCATCGGGGTGTAGGGGTTGGGCGGCGCACCGGACTTCTTGAGGGATTCCTTCGTGGCGAACATGGTGTCCGTGGCCCCGCACTGCATGCAAGGCTTCTCCAGCCTCTCCGGCAGGTAGGGCATCTCCCTGTCGCACTTGTTGCAGTGGACGAAGTGCCGGTCCACGGGATCGATCGGGGGCGGCGGTTTCGGGAAGCAGATCCAGGTGGTGCAGGCCATGACCAGCGCGCCGCCCACGAGGATGGCAACCAGTTTTCGGTCCATCGGTTTCCTCGCCCCTGAAGGACGCTTCGAGATCACCTCGCACGCGGAACGCGAGTGACAGGGAAGATTCGACAAGGGGGTCTTCCAATGTCACCGATGCTATATACCAGAACGACCCTGGATCCGAGCAAGATGCTCGAACCCAGAGTAGTGTCCACTGCCTGACACGGACCGGACCCGCGAACTCATCAATCGACGTAGTCGAGGCCCTGCTCGTTCGCCCTATTGTTGCGGGTGGCCAGCGCCCTGAGGACATCGGTGGTCACGCCGTCACGCATGAAGACGACGTGGCCGTCGGCGAACGCGACGTGGGCACCGTTGCCGTGGAAGCTGAACGCCTCGTTGTTGGGGCCGCAGTCGTGCGTCACCCAGGTCTTGCCGACGCAAGAGCCGACGTCCGCGCCTGTGGCGTTCGGGTCGATGGATGACATCGAGCCGCCCGCCGTGTTGTTGATCTTCCTCTTCATGCCGGAAGCCGTGTCGGGGTCGGCGAAGCGCCAGTGACTCTTCGGCAGGGCGGTGGCACCGCCCGCGTAGACATCACCGAGCGGGCCGGAAGAGGCGAGTACATCCAGGTACTCGTTGGCCTGGGGGCCGGCGATCGGGTCGTTGCCGTTCATGGTTTCGTTGCGGCCCACGTCCTCATACAGCATGATGCTGTTCGAGGTGCCGTCGGTGATGTCGGTGATCTTGCAGAGGCCGAACATCGGGTCGATCACGCCGCCGGAACCCGTCAGCGATTGGTTCAGCGCGAGACCGGCCGTGTTGTAGGAACCCTTCGTGGTCACGTCGAGATGGACCGTCTTCGAGGCGGGGATGACGGCGGGGCTGCCCGACACGGCGGTCTCGAACTTGTGGTAGTAGTTCAAGTTGTACGGCCTGCCGGTCAGGGCCGTCGGGGCGAGCGGGATGATGGTGCCGCCCGGCCCGTTCACGTTCTCGACGTAAGGAATCGTCGTGTAGTCGCTCACGGCGAAACCCTTACTGTCGGTCGTGCCGCCGTTGAAGCGGTACAGGTCGGCCAGCGGGTTCGTCGGGCACAGGTAGTTTTTAATGGAGGTCTTGGCAACGAGGAGGTTGCCAGGGGCACGCGGGTCGTTGTACGGGAAGCGCGTGTCGTACCGCGAGCCGGCGTCTTCCTGCTCGAGGAACGGCAGGATCAGGACCAGGGGCGACACCATGTCCTGCGTCTTGAACGCGGTCGCCGCCACGGTCGGGTCGTAGGCACCGGTTGCGACGTTGAAACCCGCCGTGACGATGTGCTCGCCGGCGCGGGGTAAGCCCTTGTTGGCGACTTCGAAGTTCATGAACGCCAGGGCGATCTGACGCAGGTTGTTCTGGCACGTGTTGCGTGCCGCAGCCGCACGGACCTTCTGGACTGCCGGCAGGAGGATGCCGATGAGGACCGCGATGATCGCGATCACGACGAGCAGTTCGATGAGCGTGAAGCCCGAACGGGACTTCTTCACAGGGAGACCAATCATCATTCTGGACCTTTCTACATGGTGCGAAACGAGAAAACACACGAACGAAAACGGTGGCAGTGGACGCACACAACAGCGGGTGGAGCACCATTCCGACCGACTCATCGACCCGGACGAAGACTCGTGGCCTTGACCGAAACGCTCCGTTCCGCGATCTCACCCGAAGTCGGACGCCGCATAAATCCTCAACGGATCGAAGCGGCTTTCGACTCGGGTGAAACAACGGCTTCCATGTGGACAAAAGCATGTTAGTAGGCGGTTGTGTGTGTTTGATGAAGGGGAAATATTTATCAGATGAAACTACTCTTTCCGATTCCTTGCATCCCTTTTCGCCCCGGCATGTTGACGCAAGTTACTTATCAATAATCATTTGCGTCGAGCGAATCGTTCGGGTCGGTGGGGCAACTCTTCCCGTCGAGTAGGTCTACCGGGTCGCGTTCTTCAATTTGAGAACGCCGGGGGTCGATCGCTTCAAGAACCCCTTGTAGGAACCCGGCCCCGGCGCGAACGCTTCCAGATCGTCCGCGTCCGCGATTTCGCACTCGATCCGCGACCCCGACGACCCCTCGGGGTTGTCGAAATAGATGCCGCCCTTTTCCTTCGGCCCTCCCCGCAACTCGCCAGAAATGGTCACGAGTTTCTTGTCGTACTTCTTGTCGGCGGCTTCCGCGTTCGTGGCGAACTCGGTCAGCACATCCTTGGCGGTGATGGCCGGCGGCAACCGATGGGGGAACAGGGACTCGTAAATCGGCGGCACCGCATAGCTACAGAAGAAGACCGCCACCAGGGCACCCGCCCCGAGTATCGCGTACTGCTTTCGCTTGCGCCAGCGCTCGGCGACTACGTCGGGCGCTTCCACCAGTTTCTTCGGCGGTGATGCGTTCTTCGCCTTGTCCGGGTTGTTCTTCGCCCACTCCGCCGCCCGCTTCAGGTATTCCTTCTGGAGTTCCGCCCGCCGCTTTTCCTGCTCCCGAGCCAGGCGGGCCACCTCTTTCGGATCCTCCACGGGTTCTTCGCTGGTTTGCTCCGGCTCCTCGATGAAGTCGGCTTGGGGTTCCTCTTCCGCGACGACCGGCTTGGGGCGACCGATCTTCCGTCGCTTGGGCGGAGTTGCCTGATCTGGAACGGGCACCGACGAGTCGGGGGCCGGGGCGTCGGCGATCGGTACTTGCTCCTGGGTCTCTTTCCCGAGCTGGTGGACCTGTGTCTCCGGCGCGGGGGACGGAGCCGTTTCCAGGCGCTGTTTCGCGCGCCGCTTCGGGGGAGTGGCCGGGGCTTCCGGTGGCCGGGAAGCGGCCTCCCGAATGGCCTCCTGAGCCTGCTCTCGCCCACGGAGGGCGTCGAGGTTCGTCGGGTCGAGGCTCAGCGCGACAGCGTAGTCGGCCAACGCATCTTCGTACTCCCCCCGTGCCGCGTGCATCTCGGCCCGGAGCGTGCATAGGGCCGGAACCTGTCTCGGGTCCAGAAGCGCCGCCCGCCGTAGTTCCGACAGCGCCTCGGCCGGTCGGTCCAGCGCTCGCAACGATGCCGCTGTCGAGGCCGCCGCCTTCGCGCTGTTGGGATCCAATCGTGCCGCCTCTGCCAGATCGGCAACCGCCGCCGCGTGGTCGCCCCTCCGAGCTGCATCTGCGCCGCGCGCCCGCCAGGTCTCGGAATTCCCCGGATCTGTAGAGACCGCCGCGTCGAAATCTTCGACCGCCCCCGCGCGGTCGCCGCGACCGGCCCGGCATTCGCCGCGCAACAGCATCGCCTCGGCCCAGTTGGGCCGACGGCGCAGCGCCTCGGAGCAGTCCGCCTCGGCGCGGTCGGGCCGGCCCAGCGAGGCCCAGGCGCGGGCGTGGCCCAGCCGGGCGTCGGCCAGGGCCGGGTCGAGGCGCAGCGCCTCGCCGAGGTCGGCCTCCGCCCCCCCGGCGTCGTTCTGCTCCAACCGCAGCAGCCCGCGCTGGGTCCAGGCGGCGGCGTCGGACGGGTCGAGGCCGACGGCCGCGTCGAGGTCGCGCCTGGCTCCGGCGGAGTCGCCGGCGCGCA
>JANXSH010000410.1 GCA_025356615.1 Planctomycetia bacterium
GACGCGGATGGCAATGGCCGGTGTGAGAAAGCCCGACGCGCCAGCGAGGGAGGGAAAGCACGGCTGAGGAAGTGCCTGTTTCCCTCGCTGGCGCGTCGGGCTTCCTTTCCTCCCGTGCCACTCTCAACCGCGCGGAGTATAACCACAGAGGCACAAAGAAATGCACAGAATGGGACACGGATAATGCGGATCGGACGGATCGATTCGGATCAGACGAATTGATTCTCTTTGCCCTCTGTGAGGGATGCCAGCTGGCTAGCGTGGGAGCCGTCGAAACGTCGGAGAAGAAGACCCCGGACGGGCGAGTTGCCCGCCGTGGGGAGGGGGATCGTTTTGTCATCGCCACTCGGCGAGCCATTCACTCACTCGACTTGGTCTGCCGTTCCCCGTATCGTTCCTTGGGAGCCTCTTCTTCACCCTCACCGCGCCAGCCGGTCCATCAACTCCGGCACCGCGACCCGTTGCAGCCGTTCCCTATCGAGGAACGTCTCCGCCAGCGAGGCGACCTCGGCGGGGGTGTAGAGGGCGAGCATCGCGTCCCGGAACTTCTGCACCAGGAGCGGGATGCCGTCGCGCCGACGGCGACGGTGCCCGATGGGGTACTCGACTTCGACGAGCGGCGTCGAGGTGCCGTCGCGGAAGAACACCCGGACGGCGTTGGCGATCGACCGCTTGTCGAGTTCCAGATACTCGCGCGTGTAGCGCGGATCCTCCTTCACGGTCATCTTCGCGCGGAGCGCGTCGATGCGCGAGTCGGACGCCACGAAGTCCTCGTAGTCGGCGGCGACGAGCCGTCCGAAGATCATCGGCACGGCGACGATGTATTGCAAGCTATGGTCGCGGTCGGCGGGGTTGTGCAGCGGGCCGGCCTTGCTGATGATGCGGACGGCCGACTCCTGCGTCGTCAGTTCGACGCGCTCGATCTCGTCGAGGCGGTCCTTCACCAGGGGGTGGAGCTGCATGGCGCACTCGGCGGCCGTCTGGGCGTGGAACTCCGCCGGGAACGATATCTTGAACAGCACGTTCTCCATGACGTAGGAGCCGTAATCCATCGGGAAGGTGAACTTCTTCCCGCCGAACAGCACGTCGTAGAAGCCCCAACGTGTCGCCGTCAGCGCACTGGGCAAGCCCGGCTCGCCGGCGAGGGTCATCAGCGCGAGCCGCACGGCCCGACTCGTCGCGTCCCCGGCCGCCCACGACTTGCGCTGCCCGGCGTTCGGGGCGTGGCGATACGTCCGAAGGCTCTGGCCGTCGATCCAGGCGTGGGAGAGCGCATCGACGACCTGCGACTCGGTGCCGCCGAGCAGACGGGTCGCGACCGCCGTCGAGGCGACCTTGACGAGGACGACGTGGTCCAGCCCGACGCGGTTGAAACTGTTCTGGAGCGCGAGGACGCCCTGGATCTCGTGCGCCTTGATCATCGCGGTCAGCACGTCGCGCACGGTCAGCGGGGCAAGGCCCGTCGCCTGGTTGCGGCGACTCACGAAGTCGGCGACGGCGAGGATCGCGCCGAGGTTGTCCGAGGGGTGGCCCCACTCGGCGGCGAGCCAGGTGTCGTTGAAGTCCAGCCAGCGCACCTGACAGCCGATGTCGAACGCCGCCTTGACGGGGTCGAGGACGAACTTGGTGCCCGGCACCCGCGCGCCGTCCGGCACGACGGTCCCCGGCACGATCGGCCCGAGGTGTCGCCGACAGGCCGGGAATTGCAGCGCCAGCACGCCACAGGCGAGACTGTCCATCAGGCAATAGCGCGCGGTGTCGTAGGCCGTGTCGCTCTCGATCGTCCGCGAGCAGACGTAGCGGGCGATATCGACCAGTTCCCGGTCGGGCGGCGGGCGGAGGTTGCTTTCGACGTGCGAACCGGCCATCGGTGGACTCCTTCCAGAAAGCTCTTTCAGAGGGGTACGGCCAGACGCACGCATCGCCCAGAGGCGATCGGAATCGAATCCGGGCCTCTCGCCTTACTTGGTCACGATCTCGAAAGCCCCCGGATATTGCGCGTAGGGGTGTGATTGCACCCCGTTCTTCGTCGTGCCGTTGAAGTTGACCCTCGGCCCGTGGATCTTTACCTTCACGTTGCCCGTCTTGCCTGGCTGGAGGACGCCCGCGTGGACCGCAGCGGCGGCGAGTGCCGTGTCGAGCGTGTAGAAGTCTGTGCCCCAGACCGTCCCGGCGGCGAGATTGCCCGTCACCGTGAAGACGAACGTCTGGCCGACTTGTCCCTGGTGCGCGGCCAACGTGGCCGGCCCCGGCACGGCGGCGACTGCCGGTGCGTCCTTCTTGTGCGTCAACGATCGCAGGGTCAGCACGTCACCGAGTCGGACCTTCACCTCGCCGAATTGCGTCGTCTCGCCCTTGAACGTGGACTCCGCGATCCGGCCCGCGATGCGCGAGTCCTTCGTGTGGATCACGTCGTGGGGTGTCACCTTCAGCAGTTCCTCGGCGACCGACTTGCGGATCGTGTCGAGCAACCGGGCGGCGCGTTTCTTCACCTCGGGGTCCTTGTCTTCCTCCACTTTCAGCAGGGCGGGATACGCCAGTCGCTGGAGCCTTTCGAGTTTCTTGGAGGCCGCCTCGCGCCTCTCGAAAGTGGAACTACCCAGCTCCGCGATGGCGGCGGCGATCTGCCGGCTCGTCTCGTCGGGAACTCGCGTCGCGAATTCGATCTCGTAGACCTCGGCCAACGGGATTACGAGCTTGCCGTAGGCCGTCTCGAGCGTGATCTTGTCGTCGAGAACCTTGAACTTGAGGACACTGCCATCGGTGAAGCGGGCTTCCACGGAAGGGACGGGTGAGAGTTCCTTTTCCTTATCCCTGACCGCAGGAGCGGGGGCCGCGCGCCCCGGAACTTCTGGAGTCGAAGATACGAGAACGGCGACGAGCGCGGTACAGCCGAAGAGCGTGGGACGAAGCATGGTGGGATGATCCTTTCTCTCGACACAGTACGTCGAACAGAAGTGATTCTAATCCGCCACCGCGCGAAGGGAAAGGAACGAGTCAGTATTCTCTTGGTACGCATCGGGACCAGTCGAGGGTGGCATCGACGAGAATGCCACCCTCAGAGTGTAGACCCAGACATTCGCAGCCCATCCGATTAGAAACCGGACCTACACCCGCATACCCAGTACCGTCAGGACGAAGGGTACGGCCACCCCCGCGCGTCGTCCAGAGGGACGACACGAAGAGCAATGAGATGGGAGGCCGCGCGAGTAAGCCCTTCAGAGCAAGCGGAGGCAACCAACGCCTCGTGCGAACTCTGGTTCGATGGGTGCTTCGATCGAAGCGATCGCTTGCCGATCAGGTAGTGTAGCGCCGGACCTCTCGTCCCGAATGAAGACAACTCACCGGGATCGTGGAGTCGGGGAGGAGGCGCTGCAACTTTTGCTGGACGAGATCCGAGGGACTGAAGTCCGCACGCTCGTCGAGGACGATTTCTTCGTGGCCGCTGGTCGGGATTAGATTGGTAGAGATAGTAGACCCATCACGATAGTTCTTCACCGAAGCCATGTCATAATCCTCCTGAAGGTGGAAGACTTCCTAGCAACAGATGTGCCAACTACTATGATATGGAAAGTGAATGTAATTTTCTCGAAAAATCGAGAAGGAGGCGATCTTCCCGATTGAGGAAATGGGCAGAGAAGTTCTCGCGCGTTGGCACGGGATTGCATGAATTACCATGCTTCAGGGGTTGAGGCGGACGATTTCGGCATTCAGGACGGCGGCAAAAGATACCCAGGCGAGATAGGGCACGAACAGCCAGCCCGCCAGGCGACTGACGCGAAAGAAGGCCAGCGTGGTCAGGCCGATCAGGATCCAGAGCAAGCCGATCTCGACGAGTGCCGCAGTCGGAGACCGCATGAAGAAGAACAGGACACTCCAGGCACCATTCGCCATGAGCTGGGCGACGAACAAGGCCATTGGCAGCCCGACGGGCGAGCGCACTCGTCGGCCCCAGACGATGCAAGCGGCAACGGCCATGACGACGAAAAGGATCGTCCACATCGGCCCGAAGATTTGATTCGGCGGGTTCCAGGCGGGGCGACGGAGCGTGTCATACCAGCCGGACGCGATCGCGGGATAAGTGGCGAGTCCTCCGCAGACCTCGACGGCGGCGCAGAACACCACGATCAGAACTACCCCGGCCCATCCCGGCAGTCGCACGCCGGGGCGCAGTCCGAGGGGTGTGCGGGGAGCAAAAGCGTTCATCGATGAGAAGACCTCGGGGGCAGAAGATCCGACGCCAGATAGGACACTACGAAGAGTGGGGCGAATGGGCCAGCCCACTCCGGGAGGAGTCGAAGCCGATCAGCCCGAGGGGACGGCTGACCACCTGAACCCCGGTAGGGGTGAAAGAATTACAGCCCCGGATGTAGCGATGCGCTATCCGGGGATTGCTTCCGTAGTCACCCAGGGCTATTCCTTGTTTGGTCTTGGGCGGATACGGGCAAGAGAGTAAATCGGGGGACGCCCAATCCCGTCGGCAAGGAGGCTCGCATGTCCCCCATCCCCCTCGTCGAGGCCCTCGGCTCCGTCCCAGATCCCCGCAGT
>JANXSH010000438.1 GCA_025356615.1 Planctomycetia bacterium
GCCGACCCGGAGGCGGCGGTTTCCGAGGCGATGGCGAACCCGATCGGCTCGCGCCCGTTGGCCGAGGTCGCGCGCGGACGCAAGGACGCCTGCATCGTCATATGCGACATCACCCGCCCGGTGCCGAACAGGCTCATGCTCCCGCCGATGTTGCGCACCTTGGAAGAGGCGGGCATACCGCGTGACAAGATTACGATCCTGATCGCGACGGGCCTCCACCGCCCCAACGAGGGCGACGAACTGGTCGAACTCGTCGGCGCGGACATCGCGGCCAACTACCACTGCGTCAACCACTTCGGCAAGGACCGCGATTCCCACGACTACCTCGGCACGACGCCCAACGGCGTCCCCGTCTGGCTCGACGCGCGCTACGTCCGCGCCGACCTGAAGATATCGACCGGCCTGATCGAGCCGCACCTGATGGCGGGCTACAGCGGCGGGCGCAAGGTCATCTGTCCGGGCATCGCCGCGCTCGAGACGGTCCGAATCTGGCACGGCCCGCGCTTCCTCGAACACCCCAAGGCCGACTGCGGCAGCGTTTCGGGCAACCCCGTCCACGAAGAGAATACGCGCATCGCACTGATGGCGGGCTGCGACTTCATCGTCAACGTCTGCCTCGACGGTGCGAGGCAGATCACCTGGGTCGGGGCTGGTGACATGATCCAAGCTTGGGAGGCCGGCGTCCGGTTCGTCGAGAAGGTCGTCAAGGTGCCGATCGCCGAGCCGGTCGATATCGTCGTCACGAGTTGCGCCGGCTACCCGCTCGACACGACGTGGTATCAGGCCGTCAAGGGCCTGACCGGGGCGCTGGCGATCGTCAAGCAGGGCGGCACGATCATCCTCGCGGCCGGCCTCAGCGAGGGACTCGGCAGCCACGAATTCCAGGAGATGCTCGGCAAGAGTCCCTACATGCGGAAGCACGGCGACGCGCCCCGATCCGACTCCGAGGCGGTGGCGGCGTTCTGCGAAATGGACGAGTGGCAGCTCGTGATGTTCTCCAAGGTGACGGCCCGCTGCAAGGTGAAGGTCGTCAGCGACGGCCTCTCGCCGGAGACGCTGCGCCGCTGCCTCGTCGAGCCTGCAACGTCGGTCGAGGCCGCCGTCGCGGACTGCCTCGCGGAGTACGGACCGAAGGCGCGGATCGCGGTGATCCCGAAGGGGCCGTATGTGATGCCGTGCGTGGGGTGAGCGTCGAGATCGATACGCAGGCGTATTGCTTGACTTTCGATCGTAGATCCAAGATGATTGATCGGTACGTCTCGAGGCCCACTCACGCTGGACGAATTCGATGAACGTCCTGAGCTTTCCAGGTAAGATTCGATCGCTCCGGGTCCAATTCCGCGACCAGATCGAACGCATCCGACGGGATCTCGATACCGTCCGGGAAGAAGTCGGCGCGGATGTCATCGCTTGCTACCTGGCCTGTGACCCGTTCCTTCCCGATTCCCTCCGTTGTCTCGTCGCTCCCGGCGCACGATTCGAGGATGCGTGTTCGCACTTTCGGTTGCGGCTACTCGAACCTGGAGAGAAGACCGTCGCTTTCTTCGAGCGTGCCTCGGACGATCCCTTGTGCAGCGGCAATGAGCCACGGGTCGAGGCTCTGGTCGATCGTCTCCAGAATCCGATCTTCGGCGATTTCGTCACCCGCGAAGGGATCGCGTCTCGCGGCAGGATCATCGCGCGAGATCCGAATACGGGCAAAGAGGTGTCGCTACTCACGGTCAACTTCCGAGAACCCCGAAGCGAATCGCAATGGCTCCCTTTTGTCGCGCACTTGGAGGCGGTCTCGAGCGACATCCTGACCCGAATACCCGTGATCCAGCGAGGATTCCAGGATCTATCCGAAGCGTTGAAACCCGCATTCTTGGAAATGCTCGAAGTAATTGACCTGTCACGTCCTGATTCTCACCCTCCATCGTCGTCCTTCCTGACCGACATTCTCGAACAAGCGATCCGTCCCTTGCACGAGGAAGGGATGCCTTGGTGTGGCACCATCCATCTCTTGGACGACACAGGCCGAAACCTGGTCCTAAAGGCGTGTGTGGGTGAACCCGTCGATCCTCCTGTCATCGATCACCGGATCGATCAGGGTGAGGGAGTCATTTCCTGGGTCGCCCTGCGGAAGCAGGCCATTCGCATCCGGGACTTGACTGGGTCACCGTTCGACAAGATCCACGCCCGGTATCTTCCGCGAGTGCGGAGCCAACTCGCCGTGCCGATGATGACGCACGGTCGATTGCTTGGAACGTTGAGTCTGGAATCCACGGAGCCAAACGTCTTCAGTATCCAAACGGTCGGCTATCTGACCCGAGTCGCGAGCCTGATCGCCTCGACGGTGCTCCTGGCGAAATACGATGAACTCGAGTACGATCGAAACTGCTATCGGGCGGCTCTGTATGAACAGGCTCGACAGCGTCCTCTCGATACGAGCCTGACAATCGAAGACCTGGAAACCATCTCGGCGACGGCCCTCTCTACCACCCGATGAGCAAACCGCCCGAGAGAGCCGATGGATGCCCAGGTGTTTGTTACCGTGCCCGCAGAAGCAGAGTACGATGCTTTGGTGGCACGCGCCGAGACGGAAGTGCAACTCGCTTCGCTCCACCAGCTCCGGAAAGAGATCCTTTTCGACCTCTCCGATCTGGATTTTGCATTGACTCTCGGATGCCTGGTAGGAAGAGGAAAAGCGACTCCTTCGGCGGTCATCCGCTATGTGATACGGCGATTCCTCGCGGTCGTGGTCTGGATCCATGTGGCCGATCGCAAGATATGGATCAGTCACTTCGAAACACTTCCCGCTACCTGGCCCCTCCTCGATGAGGATGAGTTCATTTCATGAAGTAGTCGCCTCGAGCACCCTTCCATCACATCCCCCACCCGAACCCCCACATCATCCCCACGACGGCCCCCGCCAGCACCACGACGACGCCCCACTTGAAGAGGCCCAGGCGTCGCTGGAACCGCGACTCGATCCCCGGATCTCGGCTCGCCCTTTCGAGGAACTCGATGCGCCGGGCGATCGATCCGTGTTGCCACGACTGGAAGAATCCCGGCTTGTCCCGGCTGATGCCGTTGACCAGGGCGACCTTCTCCAGGGCGCGGATGAAGATGGCGATGCCGGACGGGCAGAACAGCGACCCGTCCGGCCGGTCCCCCGAGACGGCCCGGCAGCCGAACACGTCCGCCTGGCGCTCGCAGTTCCGCGACAGGAATCCGAACGCCGTGAACAGGTAGCCGACCAAGAGGATCACCACGGGCACCGGGGCGAGGTCGCCGTTCGGCCCGAAGAGTTCGGCCATCGACTCGGACACGACGCCGGGCACCAGGGCCGAGATTTCGCCGCCGAGGCGGTCGAGGGCGGGCAACAGGACGTGATCGGCGAGGAGGCCCAACGCCCCCATGCTCAGCGCCAGGAATCCCAGGTAGTAGAGCATGTGCTGGTGTCGGATGTGGCCGATCTCGTGGCCGAACACGGCCTCGATTTCGTCCTCGGAGAACTCCTCCAACAGGCGATCGGTGAAGATGACGTAGCGCAGCCAGGGCACCAGGCCGACAATCATCGCGTTGGCCATGCCGCTGCTCGTGTTCCAAACCAACACGTCGCTACAGCGAAACCCGAGCCGCGAGGAGGCCGTCATGAGCCGATGGCGCAGCGGCCCCGCCGGTAGCGGCTGGAGGCGCAAGACCAGGCGAATCATCAGGGGCCAGCCGATCAGGACGCAGGCCATGCCGCCGAAGCCGAGTACCTGCAAGAGCACCGGCGACTGGCTCAGCGCCTCCGGCAAGAGTCGCTCGATCTCCTTGATCGCGGCGATCAGGAAGACGGGCACGAAGACAAAGGCCAGTTTCTGGCGAGCTTGGGCACTGACGTAGGCCCATCGGCCGCCGTAGGGCGGCGTCATCACCTGCCGGGCTTCCAGCCAGGTCAGCGACAACGCCTCGTCATCCAGAAGGCGATAGACCGCCTGATGCGCCGCGCGGTCGGCGTCGTAAAAAAAGACCCATCCCACCAATTGGGCTAGGAAGAAAGGGCCGAGCCAGAGCAGTTCCGTGAGGTGCCCGCCGACGCCGACCACCTGGCCCACCGCCCAGCCCCAGCCCAGTCCTAGCAGGAGAAACAGATATAGCCCGATCAACACGAATTGATGGATCGATCGCCCGCGCTCGTAGCGGGCCAACACGGAATCCCGGCGCGACGGATTGCGGTCGAGCGACCAGCGGACCCGGCGGGAGACCC
>JANXSH010000512.1 GCA_025356615.1 Planctomycetia bacterium
ATCTACCCAACGGGTCTAAAGGTGTCGAAGGCCGAGTTCGAAGCCCTTCAACTGACCCGCCACGACATCTGCCCTCAATGGAACTACACAATCCGCCCACGTCCGAGAATCACGGAGTAGTTCTTGGACGGGTTCTTAGCACGCGATGTGTGTTAAGATGCCGGTGAGAAATGTCATCAGGTGGTAAGTACGCTCAACTCGATAACTGAACACTGAACACTGAACACTATCTGTCTGGCACTACCAAGACGGTCCCGACGGGGACGCGATCCGGGGCCATGAGCCTATCGCGGTTGGCCTGGAAGAGGAGCGACACCTTCGCGGGGTCGTTGTAGTATTGGACGGCAACGCTCGTCAGCGTCTCGCCATCGCCGACGGTGTGGGTCCGGGCCGAGGATAGCCCTGGACGGGGTATCGTGGGCAGCCCAGAGGGAATCGGAGGCAGCTGTACCACCGCAGAGGCATTGTTCGCGGATAAGCCCTTGCCAGGCGCTCCCCGCGACATGCTGTCTTTGCGGACGAATAGGACGGCGACGAGGATGACCACCGTCACGCCGACCACGAGACCGAGCCTCGCATCGTTGGGCATGATGACCCCCCGAAGAAGAGAGTGCCCGCGATAGAGACCGCGAGCCGGATCACGGCCGCGTCCTTGGCTAGAATGATTCCTTACTCACTACTTTCCCTCATCGGAACTCGCACGAATAGAGGAAGTCGCGCTACTCCACTCACGGATGAAGATTCTCCGCGCTAGATGCGCCCTTGTCGGCATTCGACTTCTTTCCGTCGTCTCATGCCTGCTGCGATTCCTCGTTCCAGAGCGCATTTTCGTCACTTCACTTCTTCTTATCAGCGCCGTGGATGAAGACATCCACTTGCTGCCCGACGTACAGCGGACCTTTCGACCCTTCGACGGCGTAGATCACCTGGAGGACGCGCGTATCGACGCGCTCGGTGTTGTCCCCCGTCAGCGACTTCTTCGGGATGACATACGGCTCCTCGCGGACGAACCGGAGGCCGAACTTCTGGCTCGGGTCGCCTCGGAGCATGCCTTCGCCCTTGCCAGCCTTGTCGAATCGCGGGATGTCGTGCTCGTCGATGTCCACGCGGACGTGCAGCTGGCTGATGTTGCCCAGCACGATTAGCGGCGTGGTCGTCGCCGTGTTCGCGAATTCACCCGGTCGGACGTTCACCTGCAACACTTGCCCCTTGACCAGAGCGCGAACCGTGAGGCGCTCCATTTCCGTCTTCGTCTGGTCGAGCAGCGCTTGGGCCTGACTGACGGCCGCCTCGGAGATCCGCAGGTCCGGCTCCCAGACTCCTTTTTCGAGGAGGGCGAGGTCCGCCTCTGCCCTCAACTTCTGTTCGCGGGCTATCGAGCTCGCTTGCTCGCGGCGGACGAATTCTTCTTCGGTGATCGCACGCTGGGTACGCATGCGCCTGGCCCGGCCCAACTGGTCGGTCTGATCGACGAGGTTCGCCTCGGCCTCCCGCAGCCTTGCCTTCACGGCGGGCACTTCCTCGGGGCGCGGCAGTTTTTTGAGTCGATCCCGCTGTGCCGTGGCCGAGTCGAGCGCCGCCTTGCGTGTCTGCCATTCACTCTTCAAGGCGCGATCGTCGAGGCGGAACAACGGGGCGTTCACCTCGACCTCCTCTCGCACCTCGACCAGCACTTCCGTCACGATCCCCGGCAAGTTCGTCCCGATGGCGATGTTCTGCGTCTGCGCCTCGATCAGTCCGGCCCCGGCCACGCCCTTGCCGCCTACGGCGTCGCGCCCGAACGGCGACCGCGCCGGCTGGACGGGAACCTCGATCTTCGGCGGCGTCTGTTGCGCCAGCACGACGTGGTACACGGCGAAGCCGAGCATACAGACCGCCATCAGCGGGAGACCCAATTTTCGCACCATGATCTTTACCCCTTTTCCTACTTGGCGAGCGGGGCGTGTAAACGCCCTGGTGTGAAAGCCTATCTGGTGTGGACGAGGATCCAGGGGGTTTACACGCCCCGCTCGCCGGGCCTCGTTTGCTCGATCCCGTCGATTCGCCCGTCGCTCATCGTGATGATGCGGTCGCCGAAGCGATAGACCCGGCTGTCGTGTGTCACCACGATGACGCCGCGATCGTCGCGGACGGCGACCTTGCGGATCAACTCCATCACCGTCTGGCCCGAGTGTGCGTCGAGCGCCGCCGTCGGCTCGTCGCAGACGAGTAAGCGCGGCTCGTGGATCAGGGCGCGCGCGATGGCGACGCGCTGTTGCTGGCCGCCGCTGAGGGTCGCGGGCAGGGCGTCGGCCTTGTCGGCGAGGCCGACCCGGTCGAGCATCTCGCGCGCCTTCTCGACCGCCTTTCGGCGGGGCACTCGCGCGATCAGCAGCGGGATGGCGGCGTTCTCGGCCGAGGTCAGCGCGGGCAGGAGGTTGTATTGCTGGAAGACGAAGCCGATGTTTCGGCCCCGAAACTCCACCTTCTTGCTCGCGGAAATCTTCGTGAGGTTGGTCCCGAGTACCGACACCTCTCCCGTCGTCACCTCGAGCAGCCCGGCGATGATGGAGATGAGCGTCGTCTTGCCGCACCCCGACGGGCCGACGAGGAGCGACATCTCGCCGCACGGCAAGTCGAGGTCGATCCCTCGCAGCACCTGCACGCGCGCCCCGCCCTGTCCGAAGTCCTTGGTAACGCCTCGACAATGGACGACCGAAGTCGTCACCATCCGAGGGGCTTCCGATTCGGTCATCATGACGCTCGCGTTCATGATTCGATCTCCCATCATTTGAAGACGACAGCCGGTTCGAGGACGAGGACTCGGCGGATGCTCACGACGCTGGATATCAACACGATGACGAGGACGGCGACGGCGGAAATCACCATGATCTGCCAGGTCATGGAGAACGCGGGCGGCACCGTCTTGGCGACTGCCTCCATCAATAGGCCGAAGCACGCCGCCCCGCCAACCCCAAGCCCGTAGCCGACGACACCGACCACGAACGCCTGGAGCAGGCTCATACCCATCAGGCGGAAGTTGCTCACCCCCATCGCCTTCAGAGCGCCGAACTGCTTGAGGTTTTCGATCGTGAACAGGTAGAACGTCTGACCGGCGATCGCCGCCCCGACGATGAACCCGAGTAATACCGTGATGCCGAAGTTGATCGGGATGCCCGTTCGCTTCATGTAATAGTCGATGGTCAGGTCCATGAACTGGTCGCGAGACAACGCTTGGAGGCCGGTGCGTTCCTTGATGCGATCGCACACTTCCTGGGTGGACAGTTCCTCCTCGGGCTGCGCCAGGACGAAGGAGAGGACCTTCCGCTCGCGCGGGACGTAGAGGACCGCTTGGCTGTAGCGCGAGTACACGATCGGGAACGTCTGGAACGTCGGCCTCGCCTTGCAGATGCCGACGATGACGGCCCGCCGGTCGTTCATCTCGAACACCCCTCCGACCTCGAGCGGCCTGTCGGGCCAGAGGTAGCGATACCCGGCGACATCGATGATGACGGCGTCCGGCTGGCGAATGTCGTCGATCGTGCCGACGATCATCTCGCGGGGAGCGCCGACGAGCGTCGCGTCGTCCAGGCCGAGGAGGATCATTTGCTGGAAGTTGCCGTCCTCGAACCGGGCGCGGGCGATCCCCTTGTAGAGACGAACCGCCCAGGCAACGCCGGGGATCCCGCGCACCCGATAGAGGTCGTCCTCCGACAGCGGCTTGATGTCATCGACGAAGCGGATGTTGGGGTCCATGACCCAGATTTCCGCCCCCTCGAGATCCTTGATCTGGCTCGTCGTGTTGCTCATCAGCCCCCAGAAGATCGACGCCTGCTGCGTCATGAGCAGGGCGGCGAAGGTGACGCCGAAGACGATGCCGAAGTATTTCGCGCGATCGCCCGTGAGCATCTTGAGCGCTACCCAACTCATGATCGGACTCCTTTCGCGGTCGCCGGAAACAGCCCGTGCAGGGCGGCCACCGAGAAGCGCCACACGTGATCGGTCAGTAGGTCGATGTCGTAGCCGTCGAATTCATCTTCCCCGACGAGCAGGATGATGACGTGACGCGCGTGATGATAGTGGAGGCACTGGCCGACGATGCTCCCGCCAAGCATGTTGAGGGCCGGCCCCTGGACGCTCGGCGGGACCATATCGCGGAGGATTTGCAATAGCACGTCGAACGTCGGCCGCACGAACTCGCGGACGAACTGCTCACACGCACCCGGCCGGGGCTGGGCCACTTCGCGAAAGATTAGTAGGCGATGCCAGGCGGGCATATCGCTTCGCAAGATCCGCCCCAAGAATGCGCGGATGAAGTCGCGGAGTCGCTGTTCGGGAGCCGTCTCCTCCGACCAGGTCGGCATGGGGGCGCTGAGATCGCACGACCGCGCGGCATGGCGGACCGCCTCGATGTACAGATGCTCCTTGTTGCCGAAATAGTAGTTCACCGCCGCAATGTTCGTCCCCGCCGACGAAGTGATGTCGCGCACGTTCGTCGCCGCGAACCCTTGCTCGGCGAACAGCGCGCCTGCGGAGTCGAGGAGGCGTTTGCGGGTGGCTTCCAGATCGGCCATGTCGTACCTGAGCGTAGAGAGAGTAGCCC
>JANXSH010000671.1 GCA_025356615.1 Planctomycetia bacterium
GATGTGGACTTCGCTGAGGCGCGCCACGGCGAACGGTTCGTCGTCGTCGTCCTCCCCCGGCAAGACGGGTGTCTGGACGAACGGCTCGCGCGTCGGAGCTGGCGTGGGCCACAACGTCCGCGAGAGGATCACCGCCCCGACCATCGCTGCCGAGGCGAGCGTCAGGCCGAGTAACAGTCGCCACCTCCAGGCGGCACCCGGCGGGGGCGCGACGCGCGGCCGGATCTGGTCGAAGGTCGATTGCCAGCGGCCTTCGCTGGGCATCGGCAAGGACTGGTCCCGATACAGCCGCGTCATCTGGGCCGTCGAGTCGGCCTCGCGGCGCGCCTCGGGGTGGTCCGCCATCCACGAATCGACGAGGGCGGCCTCAGTGGACGACAATTCTCCATCCACCCAGGCGGCGATCTGCTCGGGGGTCGGCGTTCGATCAGGGCTATAGTCGTTCGGATTCATGGCACTGTTTGTTCGTGGAGCAAGGCCCGCAATTTCTGACGCGCGTAATAGAGTCGGCTCATCACGGTCCCGATCGAGGTGCCCATCACCTCGCTGATCTCGCGGTAGGTCAACTCGGCGTCGGCGTGGAGGGCGAACGTCTGACGCTGGACATCGGAGAGGGTCGCGAGGGCGGCGTCGAGCGTCTGGCGCAGGTCCGCTTGTTCGAGTCCCTGACCCGCCTCGTCGCTGACCAAGAGGCCCGAATGGGACTGCTCTCCATTCCCGGCATCGAGGCTCAGCATTTCGCGCCGACCGCGCTGCCTTCCCAGGTCCAGCGCCGCGTTGTAGACGACACGGAGGAGCCACGTCTTGAAGGACGAACGCCCCTGGAAGCCGGTCAGATGCGTGAGCGCTTTGACGAACCCTTCCTGGACCGCGTCGAGGGCGTCTGCCTCGTTGCCGAGGAGACGGTACGCGACCCGGTACGCATGAACCCGGTAGCGGCGGAACAACTCCTCGAGCGCCGACCGCTCGCCGCCGGCGAATCGGACGAGCAACTCCCCGTCGTCGGGAGGATGTAGGCTCGAGTTGACGGCACTCATGACACTCGACGTTCTCCCTCTATCGCAGACGCCCGACTCCTCTGATCTATTCACGGTATCTTAACGCGCCAGGACCGGAAGTCACGGAATATCTCGAAGCGTGTACCTGGATCTTGCTTCGAGGTTCATGGTATCAATTCACGACGAGTTCTTCCGTTCGAGGAGGGCGAAGATGATACAATCAAGGTGAGCAGGCCATTTTCGCCAATCGAGGTCGGATTCGAAGTCGAGGAGAGAGTCGTCAATGGGTGGACCTTTCGACGAACCCCCTTACCCGACGTTGCAGGCACGAGACTTCGGGCCGGGAAAGCAATTCCGAGTCGAGATCCACAATGGCGGTAGGACGATCGTGATCGGCGACTTCAACGACGCCGGGTTCCAACTTACCCCGTCCTACATCCAACCTGGCCCCGATGCCATCGATGTCGTGATTCACGGATTACCTGGACGATTCATTGAGATGCTTGCAGGTCATCATGAAATTCCTGTTCCGCTCGCGGCCCTTTTGATCGAGTCTGCGGGTGTTCAGAGAGGTACGCCATTGAGACTACTTTCGTGCCACGCTGGAGAAACTCCGGCGAATGGGGAGCCTGCCGCCGAACGACTCGCGCAGGAATGGGGAGGGTCGGTCGAAGGCCCCGATGGCATGCTTCGTATCTACCCAGGGCGAATGCGGCTCGATCGGGTGGATTGGGTTCCGGCTGCCGGTGGCGGAATGATGCCTGACAACCCCCAACAAGGTCGAGGCCAGTGGGTCATCTTCACCCCTTGAATCGGAGAGCAACGATGAAAGACCTCGAGCCGGTGATCCAGGTAAGGGAAATCCCTCCGGTGTGTCGGAGCCAGCGTCCCTACCTCCCGAGCCTCCGTGATCTCGTTTCGGGAACACCTCGCGCGGATGAGTCGCGGGTTCTATCCTACCTCGGCCAAGGGGTGGACTGCGGACTCTTCAATGATCCGGGGATGCTTTTCGACGTACTCCAACCGGGCACGAGGATCGAAACGTTCGTGTTCGACGAATTCATTCCCGAGCGGCGGAATAGGCACCCGCACGTCATGCTCACCGATGGTATCTGGGTCTGGCCAGTGGCTCTGCTCTATTACGTTTCGCGCTATCACATCCAGCTACCTGAAACATTCCTTCGCCATGCGGCGCACGCGCGATGGATGATCGATGCCGCGACCATCCACCGGGAAGCGCTGAACTGGGACGCCTTCGATGCGATTCGATCGCCCGAGTTCGGCGTTCGCTAGACGGTCTCGGAGACTCATGTAAATGGTCCAGATCTGCGCGAGAAAACGCGAGCGGATCGGCCTGCCGGGTGATAGGATGAGCCTCGGCTTCGTCCGCTGTGCCGGACCCGATACGCTCGCCCCGTTCGCGAAGGTGTCTCCGACCCCGATCGAGAGTGACATGAACGACCCGACGCCCCGAATTGCAAACCCAGAAGACCAGGCCACCTTGCCGCCCTCGGCAAGCGTCGAAACAGACACGCTGGCCCCTTCGCCAACTTTCGACCCCAACGCCACGGTCGCGCCGACCCCTTCCCTACCGGGATCGGGCGATGCCCGCGCCCCGACGGGGTACATGATCGACCGGGAACTCGGGCGCGGCGGCATGGGCGTCGTCTACCTGGCGCGGTCGCTGTCGCTGCAACGGCCCTGCGCGCTGAAGATGATCCTGTCCGGCGTCCACTCCGGCGACGGCGAGATCGAGCGCTTCCGCACCGAGGCGCAAGCCATCGCGCGATTGCAGCATCCGGGCATCGTGCAGGTCTTCGAGATCGGCGAACACGACGGCAGGCCGTTCATGGCGCTGGAGTATTGCTCCGGCGGTGCCCTCGATGCGAAGTTGGCGAAGAACCCGCTCGCGCCGAAGGAGGCGGCGAAGCTGGTGCGGTCGCTCGCCGAGGCGGTTCACGCGGCCCACGA
>JANXSH010000708.1 GCA_025356615.1 Planctomycetia bacterium
CAGCCCGAACGACCCCCAACGCAATCTGGATCAGGCCCGCAAGGACCACGGCCAGTAGGAACGCCTGGAACCCCAACGTACCGATCTGGACGGCCACGACAGCCGTCAAGCCGGCCGCCGGGCCGCTGACGCTGGTCTGCGACCCGCTCAACACCCCCACCAGGATGCCGCCAACGATCCCGGCAATTACCCCCGCGAGCAGAGGGGCACCCGACGCCAACGCCACCCCCAGACACAAGGGAAGTGCGACGAGGAACACGACCAGGCCGGCCGTGAGGTCTCCCGATAGGGTCTGTGCCGGTGGCCCTGCTGGCGATGCCGTGACGGAGTTCTCGGTTGTCATGGATGATTCCTGTTTTCTCGAGTAGGGAGGCGCATCGTGGCTTCTCCGCCGCATCGGGGTATAGGTTCGACCGGCGGCGGGTCGCTCGAAGGAACGACCCGTGGCGAAGGCAGACACCGAATAGGCGGACGACGACCTTACAGGGTGGTCCGGTCGATCATCGAACGCAGGAGCAGCGCGTATCAACAGCGGAGAGGGAGGGATTCGCCGGAGGCGTAGCAGGTTCGAGGCGTAGGAGAGTGGCCGGCACAGGAGGAGTGGCTAGGAACCCGTTGGGCCAGCCAGACGTGGGAGACGTGACGCACGGGTTGGCCGTGGCGGAGACGACGCTTCTTGGCAGCCTTCTCCTTGTGTTGGTCCGCGTCCCCTTCTTCGTCCTCCTCGTCCTCACCGACGGGGCGTTCTGAAGAGTCGTCCGGCCCGCCGATCAGGACGCGATGGACCAGCGAAGCGGACCAAGACCCTGACGCTCCCACGGGGAGTAGCGTCAACAGAATGGCCATCCACGCCAGACCCTGGAGCAGGGGAGAATTGGCGAAGAGCAGTCTGCAAGCTCGGTTCCGCGACGCGATCATGAAGAGTAGGAACCTGAAAGCAGGAACAATGGGACGATATCCATCCGTTCGATCCTATCTTAGTCGGCTCCTACCGTCTGTCAAGCAACCATATACCGCCCGTTAGAACCGCGAACTCCAGCGCATCTCGCGCACCTGCGGACGCGGGTTCTTCGCGAGCCGGATTGCGAGGTCGGCCATGTGTGTGACGGCCCCACTGGAAGTATTTCGGCCCCAGCGAGTTGATGTCCATGTTCGGGGAGGTACGTCCGGTACTACGGCACCTCGGGCGAGATGCGCTCGATGATGACCGCGTAGGGCACCGGCTCGTCCATGCGTGTGCCGCCGAGGTGGACGTACTCGCCGACTACCCCCGCATCACGCTTCGCGATCTCTTCGAGGAAGCGCGGGGGCCAGGACCATTCCCGGCCCACCAACAACCCGACCTGTCTCACTCGCATCTCATGGCGATCAGCCGTCAGCCGGACGACTCGCCTTGCTGGCTGAGAGCTGATAGCTGACGGCTATTGCTGGTAATAACTCTCGGCCAGGCTCTCCAGCCAGCGGAACGTGTTCTCGATGACACGATGGCGGTCGGCGGCGAGGCCGGGCGGCGGGTTCATGCCGTCGATGCCGGCGTCGAAGGCGGCGAGGTACTTCTCGTGCCACTGCTTGACGACGGAGAGGCGCGGCGGAGAAGCGCCGCATCTCTCGCACAGCAGGGCCAGGATTTCGATGCTGGGCATGAGCAGGCTCTCGCCGTCCTCGTCAGGCTCGAGGCGATCGTCGTCGCTCATGACCTCCTTGATGGTGGCGACCAGTTTGGAGGTCATCATCGACAGGTAGTCGCGCGCGCCTTCGTTGCCGAAGTTGTCTTCCGTCCACTCGCCCATACGGATCCCCTTCTCAATCGTGCCCCCCGATGTAGGACGGCAACACTCGTGCCGAGACCGGCCGGTCGTGGGCGAAGCCGTCCCAGATCCGCAGGGCGTGCCGGACCTGTTTGCCCCAGAGCAGTTCCGGGTCTCGTTCGTTGGCGATGTATTCCATCGGGTTGTTGTAATACACGTTGGCGTCGTGAAAGCCAGCGGTGAAGCGTGTTATATCGTAGATTTCGCCCATGCCCAGTACCCGGCCCACGAGTTCGAGGTGACGGAGCGCGAAATGGACGGCGTGGGACGCGCCGAAACTCGGCCCCCGCGCAGGTCTGGACCAACTCTCGATGTCGATCTACCGGCTCAGAGATTGACTGAACCAGCGAAGATACCCCCCGGTGCATACGCGCGATGGTCCTCGATCAGCGACGGAACCCGCAAGCGGAGTCGATGAAGTCGGTGAACAGTCGCCGCATGTTCGCGTGCCCCTCGGCCAACTCCTCGGGGTGCCATTGCACGCCAATCAAGTATTGCCCGTTGATGCCCTCGACGCCCTCGACCAGCCCGTCGGGGGCGAAGGCGCTAGGGCGGAGGCCAGCGGCGAGCCGCTTGATGCCCTGGTGGTGCATGCTGTTGACCCGCACTTCGGTCGCGCCAAGGATTCCCGCCAGGCGCGAGCCGGATTCGACACGCACCGGGTGGGCGAGGTAGTCGCGCGTGTAGTGCGTGGCGGTCGGGAAATAGTCGTGCTTGATGCCCTCGGGCCGGTCGTCGGCGAGGTGTTGGTGCAGGCTTCCCCCGCAGGCGACGTTGATGAGCTGGATCCCGCGGCAGACGCCGAAGATCGGCTTGTGGTCCGCCAGCGCCCAGCGGATGAGCGTCATCTCGGTCCAATCACGGGCGGCGTCGGAGTGGTCGCAGAGGGCGTGGCGCGGCTCCCCGTAGGTTGTGGGGTCCACGTCCACGCCGCCGGTCAGGAGGACACCGTCGAGGCGGTCGTAGATCGCCCGCAGGGTCGGCTCGTCGTCGGGCAGCAGCGGGATGAGCCAGGGGATCGCCCCCGCACCGGCCAACACGCTGACGTAGCGCCGGCCCATGACCCAGCAGGCCGGCATTTTGTCGGGGATGGCCTCGAGCGACTGGGTAGCGATTCCCACGAGGGGACGTTCGGACACGACCAGATCCTTGGACAGAGGGACAGGCGATTCGCCACGACGTTGTTGATAAGTTAGGCGACCGGGGGCCAAAAAGTCAATCCCTCGTCGGCTGCCCTGGATCGTCTCGTCAACGGCTGGGGCGATGGGAATATATTTTCGAGACAGGTCTCCACGTTCTTTCCTACAATCACAGAGATTTTTCTCCGTCCCTATCCTGAGAAAGACCTGCTGGAGATCGACGTGACCATGCCTTCTAATCACCATGACTCGAGCGGGACCTCACTCGGGATGCTGGAGGGGCTTCGGGCCAATGAAGAGATTGCCTGGAAGCGCCTGGTCGAATTGTATAGTCCTTTGATCGACTTCTGGTGTCGCCAAGTTCAACTCCAGGATGCCGATACGGCCGACATCCGACAGGAGGTCTTCTTCGCCGTTCGACGAAAGATTGGTGATTTTCACCGCCAGCCGGCCCCTGGCGCTTTTCGCGGCTGGTTGCGCATGATTACACGCAACAAGATCAGTGACCTCGGGCGCAGGCGACGATCTCATCCAGAGGGAACGGGAGGTCGAGATCAACTCGATCAGATAGCCGAGCCTCCAATGCAGGAGGACGCAGAAGATGCCACAGCCGAGGCGCGAATCCTCTACCGCCGTGCCTTGGCCCTGATTCAACAAGATTTCGAGGATCACACCTGGCGTGCGTTCTGGGGAGTCGTGATCGACGGGCGCGGGGCCTCGGCTGTCGCCCTCGACCTCGGAGTGGAGATCAACGTGGTCTACCTGGCCAAGTCGCGCGTGCTGAAGCGACTCCGAGAAGAATTCGAGGGCCTGCTCGAACATTGATTCGCGGCGGCCAAGCATTTTGCGTCCTGTCGAACGGAGTGTGTCCCGATGTCGGCAACCAGCTACTTCCGCACCAACGCCTGCCCACCCGCTGAGGTACTCGTCGCCTACGGGTGTGGGAGTTTATCCGAACAACTGCTCGCACAGGCTGCCGACCATCTGACTGCTTGTCCCGCCTGCCTGGATACCATGCGCCAGTTGGAGGGGAGCGATGATTCGCTGATCAACCATTTGCGACGGTACGTCCCGGAACAGTCTGCGACGCTGAGACCGGAAGCCACGCCTGCCCCCCAGGCCGATTCGGCGTCGCTCGGCGCAGCTTCGGAGGAATTCGGGACTACCGTCGTCCAGCCTCGAGAGGCGACGAAGAAAGTCGATGACTCGGCCCTGCCACGCACGTTTGCCGGGTACGAACTGCTCGAAGTCCTGGGCCACGGCGGCATGGGGACTGTCTACAAGGCGTGGCAAACCGCCCTGGAGCGGCTCGTAGCCCTCAAGGTCATTGCCTCGGAGTCCGCCGCCGGGCCGGAGAGTCAGGCGCGATTTCGAGTCGAAGCCAAGGCGGTGGCGCGATTGAGGGATCCGCATGTCGTCCAGATCTATGACTTCGGCGAAGAGAACGGCCAGCCGTACTTTTCTATGGAGATCATGGAAGGCGGATCGCTCAAGGATCGCCTGGATGGCAAGCAACAACCGGAACGCGAGACGGCCGACCTGGTTCGCGCAGTAGCACTGGGCGTTCACGCGGCTCATCGACAAAACATCATCCACCGGGATCTCAAACCGGGCAACGTTTTGCTCGACCGAGACGGCACGCCCAAGATAAGCGACTTCGGTCTGGCGAAACTACTGGACGCCGAGCACAGTCAGACGCTGACCGATGTCATCATGGGCACCCCGGCCTACATGGCCCCGGAACAGGTCCGGGGCACGGGTGCGGTTGGCCCGCTCTCCGATGTGTACGCCCTGGGCGTGATCCTGTATGAAATGCTGACCGGCAAGCAGCCGTTCCGTGGTGCCTCGCGGATGGAGACGTTGGATCAGGTTCGACACCTGCCCGCGCCGCTGGTGTCCCGTCTGCGGCCCGGCGTGTCTGCGGACCTGGAGGCCGTTTGTTCGAAGTGCCTGGAAAAGGACGCCCAGATGCGCTACTCCTCGGCGGAGGCGCTGGCCGACGACCTCGATCGGTGGCTGCGCGGTGAATCGACGCGGACACGGCCCGTGTCCAGGCCCGCCCGCGTGTGGCGCTCCGTGAAACGCCATCCGATGCTCACTGCCGCTGCGGTGCTGATGCTGGTCATCGGCGTCACCGCCGGCGGGGCCGCCGCCTACCTCGATCCCGAGAGGCAACGG
>JANXSH010000712.1 GCA_025356615.1 Planctomycetia bacterium
CAGTCACCTCGGATCGCAGCCAGCGCGACCTGAGCCTTGAACGCCGCCGAGTAGTTCTTCCGCTGTCGTCCCATTTCGTTCCCCTTTCTTGGGCCACTCGATAGCTTATCGAGTGGTCCAGTTATCGGGGTCCACTATACAGCACGGCGATGATGCCGATGACCACCAACAGCTCGATGAGCGTGAAGGCTTTCCTTTTCATACCGCACCTTCTTCCTTGATCGATCTTTTGTGAGCAACGGGAGGACTGTGACTGTCCAATCCTCCCCGAATGCAGCATTTCGACGCAGTTAGGGCAGATTCAACGTTTTCTGCGTCCCGACGACAGCATAGGCCATCGTGCCTGCTCCCGTGTTCGCCTGGACGCTTGCTGTGATGCCATAGCCCATGGCCGGATTCGGGAAGCCGGTTAGAGGCACTGTTAGGGACCACGTTCCGTTCGCGTTGAGAGTCGCCATACCGGGTATCACGGCGCCACCTGCCGTTGGAGCGAAGGTGACGACTACTTTGTCGTTGGCACTCTGCCATGGGTTTTTGAACGTGACCGTTCCGGCCATCGTCACGTTGAGGCCCACCTTCTTCGGCTCCGTCGTCCATTTGAGAACGACATCGGTAGGTCCGGGCGGTGCAGCTTCGGCCATGTTCTGTGTTGTGAAGAGGATTATCACAGCAGCAAGTCCGGCAGTTCTCAATATGCGGTTCCCTCCAAGGTGTCGATCGATGTGGTGTATCTAACACACCACCCTACCCCCCCCCCCCCATCATCTGTCAATACGATTATTCTGTCTTTGCCGGTTCTTCATCGTACAGGAGTCTCGCCTAGGCAACGGGGTGAGATGGGTAGGAGGAAGCCGACCGGTGGCTGGCGGAACTGCCTGGCATCTTGCCTACGGCCCAACGCGCCAGGCAGCGATCGCCCCGCATCCAAGCTCTTTCTCTCCGCGTCTCGAGCGGATTCCGTCCAGCGTGGCCCCTTTTCTGACAACGTGGTTTCGAGAGACATTTCCCCTTTTGGGAACGGATCGAGGCTTCCAGGCGTCTTCATGTTAGTATAGAATACAGTGAATCGGCGCGTTCCCTCGACACTCGTCCGCCGACACTCTCGACCGCGCGGAGGTTCACGAGCATGGCTCAGGCCCAGGTAGTGCAGGCGACTTGTCCCGGATGCAAGACGGTACTCCGCATCCCCGCCGATTGGTTGCACAAGCCCATTCGCTGTAAGAACTGCGGCACGACCATGCAGGCCCGTAGCCCTGCGACGGCCCCGCTAATCACGGCGAAGCCTCCCGTCCTCCCAACGAAGGCACCGCCTCTACCGGCCCCCTCGTATAAGGCTCCGCCTGTAATGCCACCCGCACACCCTGGCCCGGCTCCCTCTTCGGCGGGCTTCGACTTCGACGGCGACGAGTGCGCGTTTGACTCTCCGACTGCCCCTCCCCCCTCCCGGCGTCGCACCAAAAAAAAGGGCGGCAAGGCGTGGGTCGGCGTGGCCATCCTGGGCGGCCTGGTCCTCACGCTCGGCACCCTCGCGCTCGTCTTCAAGGATAAACTCCGCGCGGGCATCCAGACCGCCGTCACCGGCCAACTCCCCGACGACGAAGAGCCTGGCTCGTCTCCGAAGCCGGGTTCCCCTGGGTCCGGCAACAAGGGGCCGTCCAAGGCCATCCCCGCCAACGCCCAGTTCCCTCGCCGGGCGATGATAATCAGCGTCCACAACTACCTCTATGCCAACCCGATCAACGACGCGCCCGAGGTCAAAGGGGTCAAGAACGAGGATCCCAATATCGAGTGGCTCGTCCGGTCACTCAACCTGAATCTGCGCATCCCACTCACGCAGATCGTCCGCCTGAGCGACAACGCGCCGAAGGGGCCGCTCCCGCCGCTCCGCAAGGTCATCGAGGAAGGGCTGGTCAACTTCCTGAAAACGTGCCGCAAGCAGGACCGGATCATGGTCTTCTTCGTCGGCCACACCAAAGAGGTCAACGACAAGGCGTATCTCGTCCCGCTCGAGGGCGAGTTCGACAACGTCGAGACGCTCATCCCGCTCGAGTGGGTCTACGCCCAACTCGCCAAGTGCGAGGCCCGACAGAAGATCCTCGTCCTCGACGGCAATCGATTCAACGCCGCTCAGGGCGAGGAACGCCCCAGCGCCGGGCCGCTCGGTGAGAAGTTCCAGAAGGAACTGAAGTCGCCCCCCGCAGGCGTACAGGTCTGGTCGGCCTGTAGCGCCGGGCAGCAGTCGCAGGAGTTCGAGGGCGCGTCACTCGGCGCGTTCCTCGATAGCATCCGACTCGCCCTGACCCCCGGCAAGGGGAAGGGGGCGCTC
Source organism: Planctomycetia bacterium (assembly GCA_025356615.1). Lineage (GTDB taxonomy): Bacteria > Planctomycetota > Planctomycetia > Gemmatales > Gemmataceae > JANXSH01. Next base: position 2,327 of record JANXSH010000712.1, read on the forward strand.
GAGGGCAAGATTCAGAAGCACGACGATGAGATTCCCGTCCAGGTGCTGTTCGAGAAGGCCAACGCGATCATGGCCGAGCAGGTCGGCAAGCGCAAACTCAAGCAGGTCGCCCTCCTCGCAGGCTCGGCCCCGGACTCCGACGTGGAGTTCGATCCCGCAGAGAAGCCGGCGGCGCTGCCCGCGATGCCGGTCGTCAACACCGGGGACATTCGGCTCGTCCGGGAGATCATGGCCGACATCAGTCTCCCGCCGCTCAAGGGCGGCGAGGGGAACGGCACTGACGTGCTGTTCACCCAGTTGCCACCCTTCCCCGTGGCCGCGCTCGAGGCGTTCAAGGGCGGGGCGCTGCCGGAAGACTCCAAGGTCCGCAAGGCGGTCACGAACGCCCGCGTCATGCTGTGGGCGATCTCCACGGCGACGGTGCCGGGAGACATCAAAGCGGAGGTCGATGCGGTCCGCAAGAAGCTGAAGGTCGATCTGAACGTCATGCAAACCCGCCAGAACAACCCCGGAGTCGGGAACGACGGCCCGCTCAAGACGCGGGTGAAGGGGGATGCCACGGCGATCGCGAAGATCATCTACCACCTCGTGCGACAACTCGACAACCTGAACGAGGAGGAAGTAAAGGCGGAACTCATGGAAGCGACGACGCCGAAGCGATGGCAGGCGAACCACGAATTCCTCGTGGCCCGTCTCAACGCCCAGCTCGCCTACCTCGAGGAATACAGCGGCCTCCTCGGGCAGATGCTCAAGGCGCTGCCCGAGCCGAACGACGACACCGTCGCCGGGTGGAAGATGGCCTCGAAACAGAAGGCCGGCGACGCGGCGGGCAAGAAGTATGACAAGGCCGCCCGCGCCCAGTTCGCCAAGATCATCACGAAGCACCCCAACACGCCCTGGTCGGTCCTCTCCAAGCGCGAGAACCTGACGGCGCTGGGGATGGACTGGCAGGCGTTCTTCAACTGATCGGGGCGGGTGAGGCTGTAAGCACTCGTTAGAGCGACTTCTCACTAACCGAGAAGGTCGTAGGGTGGGTCGAG
>JANXSH010000718.1 GCA_025356615.1 Planctomycetia bacterium
ATCGTTCGAATAACTTGAGCGATTTAGTTGGGAAGTTGGGTACCATGAAGAACGAAATAGCTGCTGACCCGCAATTTTCAGGGCTCGTTGATGAGGGGGGAGAGCGTTGGGTCGCCGTCGAGCGGGCAGCCCAGGCGGTCGCCCGGCTCGTCGGCCACCGCTACCTCCTCGAGGTGGCCGGGGGCCGCTACCGCAGCCGGATGGCCGAGATGGCTCGGCTGTTGCGCTACGCGCGGCAGCGGTTCCGCCCCGACGACGCGGGTCGCCGCCCGTTCGTGACTCGCTCCATCCAGGTCCGGCTGCTGGAGCGCAGGAAGCCGAGCCGCAACCAGGCGCTTGCGCCTGTCGTCGCCGAGCTAAAGGAGTCGCTGGCCGACGTGCCACATCTCGGCCGCGTGCTCGACAGCATCACGGGCATGCTGGTCGCCTTGTGGGGGAAGGAGGGAGTCGAGATGGCCGGCTTCCAACTGCGGGCGATGCGAGAACTGTTGCCGGCCTACCTGGGACGCGGCGAACACGACGCCTTCGTCGTGACGGCCGACACCGGCGCGGGCAAGACCGAGGCGAGCGTCCTGCCCCTGATCGCCGGGGCGGCCCTCGACCGCCTCGCCGGCAGGCGCGGCGTCAAAGCGGTGCTGGTCTACCCACGCATTCGCCTCGCATACAACCAGGCCGAGCGCCTCACCGGCTACCTCGCAGCCCTGACGATGTACGACCCCGGTCTACAGTTGACCGTGGGCCTACAGACAGGGTCGGTCCCGAAGAGGTTCCCGCCTTACGACGCGAAACTGTGGCCGTGGGACGACGTGTACGGGGCGTTCCAATTCCCCTTCTTCCGGTGCCCGGAGTGCGGGAAGAACCTGCTGCTACGGCCCGACCAGGGGAGGGGCGGGGCCGACCGCCTCGAGTGCCCGGCGTGCGGCTGGGCCTTCGGCGGCTGGGTCGGCTCGAAGCGGAAGTTGTGGCGGTCGCCGCCCGACTTCTTCCTCCCCGTCACCGAGTCGCTCCACCAGTGGCAGCACGACCCGTGGTGTGGCAGGCTGTTCGGCGACGACCCGAACTTCGCCGCGCCGCGCGCCGTGCTGGCCGACGAGGTCCACCTCTACTCGCACATCGCGGGCATGCAGGTCGGCTACGCCTTGCGCCGACTGCTGGCCCGCGCCCGGCTCAACGGCAGCGCACGGGCCCTGGCTATCGGCATGAGCGCCACGCTGAGCGACGCCCCCGCCGTGTGGGCCGCCCTCACGGGGCGAGGCCCGGTGCGGCGGATCGAGCCTGAGCAGGGCGAGCGCGAGGACGCCCCGAAGGGACGCGAATACTTCTACTTCGTCCAGCCGGAGATCGAGTCACTCGGCAAGTTCATCGCCGGGGAGACCACGACGATCCAGTCGCTGATGTGCCTGGCGCACAACATGCGCCGTCGGCCCGGCTACCGGGGCGGCTACCGGGGCATGGCGTTCTTCGACTCCATCGACAGCGTCAAGCGGCTGCTGACGAACTACCGCGACGCGGAGCAACACCCCCTGAAGCGGCTCGCGGGCCTGCGCACGAAGCGCTACCCGCTCGACCCGGTGACGAAGCAGCCCCGCACGAGTTGCTGCGGCCAGCCGGCGGAGTGCGCCGTGTTCCGGCAGGGAGAGTGCTGGTACTTCGCGGCGGGCAACGACCCGCACCAGGTGGCCGTGGCGAAGGGCGGCGACCTGCTCGCCTACCGCGCCGGGCAGCACCTGCGCGTCATGCCCTCCCCGGTCTTTTCGGGCAACACCGACCGGGTGGACAAGCTCATCGGCGAGAACGACCTGGTGTTCACGACCTCGTCGCTAGAGGTCGGCTTCGACGACGACGAGATGATCCTCGTCTACCAGCACTACGCGCCGATCAACCTCGCCAGCTTCGTCCAGCGCAAGGGGCGCGGCGGGCGCGGCGTGGAGGACCGGCCCGTGACGGGCGTGACGCTCTCGATCTACTCGCCGCGCGACGCCTGGTACTTCCGCCACCCCGACGCGATGCTCACCCCCTCCGGCTTCGACGTGCCGCTCAACCCGGAGAACTTCTTCGTCCGCCGGGGCCAGGCCGTCGCCCTGCTGCTCGACTTCCTGGCCCGCGCGGGCCGCCTCCTGCCGCGCGACAGGCCGTCGCTCGACGACGCCCGGCGGGCGGGCGCGGCGCTCGACGCGATGTGTGCGGAGGCCGGTGCCTTCGTCGAGGCGGTGCTGGGCCTGGGCGTGTGGCGGGAGCTGGGGCACGCGGACGCTCCGGCCCTCTGGCGCGCCTGCCTGGCCAACGCGCGGAGGCAGGCGGCGGACACCTGGCGCGGGCTACTGGCCTGGGTGCCGGAGAGGCTCTTCGACGCCATCAACCTGCCGATGCTGACGGTGAGGTGGCCCAAGGAGTACGAAAGGGACGCGGGGACCAAGGACGAGGACATCGCCCTGCTGTTCGGCGTTTGCGCGCCGGGGAACATAACGCGGCGGTTCGGCAGCCGCGATGCCCACTGGCTGGTGCCGGACGCCGGAACCCGCGCCTCGCTGATGCCGGACCCGTCCGACTACGCCGGGGCGCTACAGATCCCGCTGCTGGGCGAGGCGGATCGCAGGCAGTTCAACAACGACGAGGGGCGGATGTCGTCGGCCCTGCTCTCGCGGCTGCCGACCGAGGTGCGGCCCCGCCTCGCGGGCGGGGCGTTGCTCTACCACAAGCTCTTCCGGCCGGCGATGGTGACGCTCCAGAAGGCCGGCACCTTCGGCGACGACGGCGGCTGGTGGCCGGACTGGTTCTGGGACGCCCGGCAGCGGGCGCTGGTGCATCGGAACGATCTGGCGGACCGGAAGTTGCCGGGAGTCCACCACAAGTCACGGTCGGCGCTTCTGGGCTTCCCCCTGCTGACCGCCGACGCCGGGCGCGGCATGGGGCGACCCATCGGGGGGCTGGGCCGTCTGGCCGACGAGTTCCTCCAGTACGGCGGCGGGACCAAGCAGCGGGGCACAGGACTGACCGTGGCCCGGGCCTTCTGGGGCGTCGAGGTCCGGCTGCGGCTCGACGATGCCGACGAGGACAAGGCCGTCTGGACGACCGTCTTCACCGATCCCGGCGGCGGGCAGCCCGCCCTGCACGGCTACGTTTTGGAGACCGAGGGCATCCGCCTCACGCCCGACGCGGGCGAGTTGGACACATTCCTTGCCCAGGAGGTCGAGGCGCTGACACGGGACCGGCGGCGCGACCGGTGGCTGCGCGGCCAGTTCTTCCGCTACCTGCTGGCGACGCGCCTCGCCGGGGCCGGCCTCGACAGCCTGGCGTCGGCCCTGCTGGCCGACCTGCTCATCGCCGCCAACGACGACCCCGGCCTCGGCGAACGCCTCCGGGGAGTGCGCGACGCCTGGGATCCCGAGGCGTTCCGCCGGTTGCTTCGAGACGCCCGCGCGGCGAAACTGATGGCGCATCCGCTCCTGTCGGACGAGCGCATGGAGGGCCTGGCGGGGGCGATGCCCGCAGGCTTCGGTGCGATGTTCCAGGAGTGCCTGAGCGACGTGGCGTCGGCGGAGAGGTTCCTGGGCTACCTGCGTTCACTCGTGCTGCACGGGCTGGCTCTGGGATTGCACGCGCTGTTCGTGCTGCATGGGCGGGGCGACGAGCGCCAGCTGATGCTCCACGCCCATTTGCCGGTGCAGTTCGGCGACGGGGCGAGCGACACCCTTAGAACCCGTCCACAATCTATTTCGTGAAATCGGCGATGTCGTGTAAGCTGCTGTCGGGCACTTCAAGGAAGGGGCGGGACGATGGCAACGCAAACAGCGGTTCACGAATGTGGTTGTGCGGCCTGTCGGGCGGGTGA
>JANXSH010000720.1 GCA_025356615.1 Planctomycetia bacterium
CTCGACCCACCCTACCTCCTTCGTTCAACGGGATCGGAATTAGTTAGAGATGAATGCAAGGAAGGAGCCGTCCTAAATGCAATGGCTGATCTCTATTGCCTCTAATCTGGGTTCAACTGTGGCTCCTACTTTCTTCTCGCCGCCCGCAGGGAGTGAACATCCCGCACAGTCGATCCCTCCGCGCTGAATCGTGCCTCTCATGAGTCCGTGTTTGGGTTGCACCTCTGGGCGGATCGTCGATATGATACTGATGGTGGGATGGACCCCGAGGATCAGCGGACATGACGGACTATCAGATCGGCTCGAGTACGCGACACTGTTCGCAGACGGGCCGGGAGTTGAAGGTCGGAGAACGCTATTGCAGTGTCCTCCTCCAGGACGGTGGGAGCCTCGTCCGCAAGGACTTCGGCCTCGACGCCTGGGTTCGCCCCCCCGACGGGGCGATCGGCTTCTGGCAATCGCGCGTGCCTGCGGTGACCGCCCCCCGGCGACCCCCGGTCGATGACGAGATGCTCCTCGAGTGCCTCGGGCGACTCGAGGGAACCTCCGACGCAGCGGCGAAACGATTTCGATACGTCCTGGCCCTGTTTCTGATGCGACGGCGACGGCTACGGCTCGAGGACACCCGCCACGAGGGCGGTGAGGAAGTCTGGTTGATGCGATGCACGCGGGGCAACACTCGATTCCAGGTCATCGACCCGGCCCTGAGCGATGACGAGTTGGAGTCGGTGCAGGAAGAAGTCTTCCGCGTGTTAGGTTGGTGACGACTTGCTATCCCCCCCGGCCAATGGAGTTGGCCGAACCCCCCGAGCAAGGAGACCCCGAACGATGCCACGATGGATGGCCCATACAGGAGGCGGCCTCGCGCTGCTGGTCCCCTTCGTCCTGGGGTGCAACCTGCTCCCCGGCGTGCGGGACAACATCAAGCCGACCTCCTCCACCGCCGCGCCCGGCAAGAAACCAACGGCCGAATCACTGGTCGAGTACCTCAACCAGGAGTCGAGCCGGGTCCAGAACCTGCGCGCGACCGTAGACATCGACGCCAAGGCTCCGAACGGGTCTATCGGCCTGAGCGGACGCATCGCGGCCCAAAAGCCCCTCGGCTTCCGCCTGATGGCCGACGTTCTCGGCAAGAGCGCGGTCGATATCGGGTCGAACAACGACGAGTTCTGGTACTGGATGAGCCAGGACAAGCCGCCGTATCTCTACCACTGCGCGTACAAGGATTTGTTAACCGGCAAGGTGAACGTGCCGTTCCCCTTCCAGCCGGACATGGTCCTCGCGGCGCTCGGCATCGCCGAGTACGACGTGAAGGGCAAGTACGAACTGCGAGGGCATCCCGGCAAACAGGGCAGGTCTGGAACCTGGGAACTGGTCCAGGCGACGACCTCCGCGACGGGCCAGAAGGTCACGCGAATCACGGTCTTCAACGACCAGCTGGCGCATCCTGGCCAGCCGCAGGTGCTGGGCCACGTCATCCAGGACGCCGCCGGCAACGTCATCTGCAAGGCCGTCGTCGAGAAGGTCAAGGAGGACAAGGACACGAACACGAAACTCCCCTCCGTCGTGAAGATCGAGTGGCCGAGCATGAAGATGTCGATGAAGCTCATGCTCCACAACATCGAGACGAACAAGATCGACAAGGTCATCGGGGACCGCCTCTTCACGCGGTCCACCCTGAAGTACGAGACGTATGACCTCGCGCGGGGTCGCGCCGCCCCGGCGAGCCTCCAACAGACCGGAGCGCTGCTGCCACGGCAGAAGTGATCTTTTCCGCCACCTGCAAGCTCATCCGCGACAACGGGTGAGCTTGATTCTTTTTGGATATCCTGGTCAGCCCGACTGACTCGTGTAGACGCCCGTCTGTAGACATCCCGTCTACAAAGCAGGATGCTACCTGTCGTGAGCGAGCATTTGAGTAAAGCGTTCGGCCTGGCTGTCCCAGGAGACCCCGGCAGCTCAGGCGGGCATTCACCGCACCTACGTCAGTTCCATCGAGCGGGGCAAGGTCCGCCTCGGTCTCGATGTCGCACAAAAAGTCGCGGCCGGACTCGGTGTTCCGCTCCACTAACTAATCAAGGACGCGGAGACGGGAGAGGGATCGACGTGAGCGATCGAACCGAGATAGTGCAGGCGGCAGTGTCCAGCTTCTTTTGAAAGGGATTCGAGGAAGGCTTTATCCCGGAGGAGGTCAAAGAGGCTGAGAAGCGGCTGATCGAGAGCCTCTTCGAGTATGTCGATAGGAAGATGAACCTCCCCAAACCCTTGACCTACGTTCTCAACCTGGCCCTCGACTTCATAATGGTCGCCCAGAAGTTGTCGGAGTTCGATCCGGAGGCTACAGAGTTCCGCGAACACATGGACGAGGCGGCTCTCTTCGCACGCTACCCTCCGGTTACCTCTACGAACGACAAGAACGTTAACACGCTGACCCTGACTTTCACCTACCAGAAGAAGGTCGGGAATAAATACAAAGACACCACCAAACGAGTCGGCATACGGTCGGTGGAAGAGGATGTGTGCGACCTGTTCATGGCCGCCGACCGCACGGGGTTCACGTCCGCTTACATCTACAACACCGGCATGTGGGACCACTACCGGGACTTACTGGTGGGCTGCTTCGAGTTGTCGAAGGCCGGTCGCTACCTGCTCGCGCAGCGGCTCATCGACTATGGCCTCGCGAAGTTCCCCAAGAACACCTTCTTCGGGCGGGAAACGCCGAGACTTCGTCTGTTCGAGGAGATCATGCGTGACTACTCCCGCTCCACCACGGAGGTCGAGAACGCGGGCATGGTGATGCAGGGGATCGCCTACGGCTTCTTGAAGGCCGACCGCCCGCACCTCAGCCTCATCGTGGACAAGAGTAGAACGGGGTCTGCCAAGTAACGTCGGTTCGGGGACATCGACGCCTACTACGGCCTCGACCTGGAGGTGTCCGTGGAGGTCAAGGACGATGCCATCACCATCTCGAGAGTCGAGACGGAACTCGGCCAGTTCGCCAAGGATGTCTACCGACACCACACCCAAGGACTCGCCTTCGTGTCGTCCGTAGACAGCGAAGCCCAACGGTGGCCGGCGAACTACGGCGTGCTCGCACAGGATATCGTCACCACGACCGCCATCGTGCAGTCGTGGGACTGGGTGAAGCAGGATCAGGCGGTACACGGCCTCCTTCACTTCCTCGCCCATGTCGAGCAGAAGCCCGAAGCTGTTACGCGCTTGCTGAAGTTCATCCAGGCGAGAGACCCGTCCCACGACTCCTTGGTTTACCTCGAACCCGAAGGATCAAAACAGACTTAACTGCGTCCCTTCTCGTTTACGAGGGGAAATGGGCCTCGCGGGGCGTTGTCTCGCGGCGTGGATATCCTTCAGGGCGTTGGCTTGGTAGGCCCGAAAGAGCTCCTTCCCCAAGGCAAAGGCGAGCAGCGGCGGCACCGCGTTGCCGACCTGGACGTACTGTGAGGTCCGCGAACCGAGGACCACGAAGTCATCGTCGAAGGACTGTAACCGCATCCCCTCCCTGGCCGTCAGCCCCCGGTGCTGGGTGGGGTGAGTGGCCCGTGCGGAGGACGGCTTCCGCATGTTCGACGTGACGGCGATGGCGGGCTTGGAACTCGCCAACCTTGCATAACTGTTGTGGAAACCACTCTTGGGCTGGAGGTGTGGCGGGATAGACTTTCGGTTGCCGCCATCGGGTATGTGCTTCAGCACTTCCACCAGTTCCGGGGAGTGGTCGGCCGCTTCGTGGTTCGCCAGGATGTCGTTCCTCTTACGCCGGTCCTTTTGGTAAGTAGTCTCCGGTGGCTTGTCGTACTCCTTCGCCTTCTCCCCGGCCGCCAGTGCCGGAAGGTCGAAGATGGCGTCCGCAACTGTGACGACC
>JANXSH010000722.1 GCA_025356615.1 Planctomycetia bacterium
CTCGACCCACCCTACAGCATTGCCGAATCCCGTTGACGCACTTCGACCGGATGCGAATGGTCGCGAACGCTGGGAATGGGCTATAATCCATGAGAAGCATTCCCTCTCGGCCTGGATCGTCCCTGCCGAGGCTCCGAAACCGCTTGGACATTCCCATGAAGACCCCAGCCACCGTGGCCGCGATCGCGGAGGCTTCTCCGCCCCAGATCACCACGATCGACACAAGGGGGGCGATCGCCGACCCTGCGGAGGCCGTTCCCGCCCCCGCTCCTACGGAGGCGCTGCCGTCCGCAGAGGTCGTGAAGAGCGCCCCCACGTTGATCCTCGTGATCGACATCGGCGGGACGAAGGTCAAGATCTTGGCGACGGGGCAGACCGAACCGCGCAAGGCCCCGACCGGCAAGGACTTCACGCCGAGTCGATTGGTCGAGACCGTCCGCACGCTGGCCGAGGGCTGGGAGTACGAGGCCATTGCGATCGGCTACCCCGGCCTCGTCGGATCCCAGGGGCCGCGCTCCGAGCCGGGCAACCTCGGGGCGGGCTGGGTCGGCTTCGACTTCGCCGCCGCGTTCGGCATGCCAGTCAAGATGGTCAACGACGCCGCCATGCAAGCCCTGGGCAGCTACGAGGGCGGCCGGATGCTCTTCCTCGGGTTGGGCACCGGCCTCGGCTCCGCGCTGATCGCGGGGAACCTCATTGTGCCCCTCGAGCTGGGCCGCCTCCAGGCCGACGGCGACCACACGCTCGGCGAACTACTCGGACGGCGCGGGATGGAGAAATCGGGCAAGGGTGAGTGGCGTGAGGCGGTGCGGAAGGCCGTCACGTCGCTCATGGGGGCCTTCGTCACCGACTACGTCGTCATCGGCGGCGGCAACGCCAAGCACGTCAAGGATCTCCCCCCCGGCACTCGTCTCGGCCACAACCTGACCGCCTTTCGCGGGGGGGTCCGCCTCTGGGGCGTGGGCGACACCTGGGTGATGGCCGCCCCCGGCGGCGAGTCGGCCCAGCCGACAGCGAGCGAAGCACTGCGTATGATATGAGCGCCGTCGGGGGCCGATGAGCGACGTGATTCCGACAGATAGAAGCAGCATGAATGATTCTCTTCGAACTATCCTTGATTTCGTCGAAGGGCGGATGAGTGGCAAGGATTTCGAGCAGAGGGTCTACAGTGACCCCGCTATCGAAACGCTACTCGGGGACGGATCCCTGAGTTGGCACGGAACCTACATCGAGAGCAATCCCTACAACTTTCTCATCGAACTCAACTACGCCGATCCCGCCGACCTCCTCAATGCCCAAGGAGCGATGGAACTGTTTCTGGAAAGAAAAGGGGTGTCGTTCGAGCGAACCAGCGTCTACTCGGACTTCCATGAGCTCATCCTAAAGGCGCAACCTGAGTGGCTCGATGTGGACACGATGTACCTTGAAATGCACATACTTCCCGACGCGGGCGATCGAAAAGGGAGGAAGTTGAAGAAGTGGCTGAAGGCCCGACTGAAGGAGTTGTTCCGCTATCACAAGAGACCCCCCGAGTGGATCCAGAACCCGGAATGGCCGATCAATGAGAACGGCCCGATGTACTTTCTTGGCGAAATTCACATCGACGATCGCGAACTATTTCACGACGAAGCGGCGGCCTATCTTTTTCTCGATCGGAAGACCGGCGTGACGGAAACGGTGATCCAGGTGTTCTGACGCAGCCCGGCACGTTTGTTGCTTCAAATCGTTTGACGACCCTTATAATGGCCCCTTCCCTTCCCGACCGTGTCCGCCATTTCGGCCTCCCCCCAGACGGCCTGGTCGTCGCCGTCTCTGGCGGGCCGGACAGCGTCGCCCTGACGCGGGCCGTCGTCGCCGCCCGCGAACCGGGTTCGCCTGTGGTGTTAGCGCATCTCAATCACCAGCTGCGCGGCGCGGAGAGCGATGGCGACGAGGCGTTCGTCGTCGCGCTGGGTGCCTCCCTTGGCGTGTCCCTCGTGACGCATCGCCTCGACATCGCGGCCCTCGTTCGCAAGCAAGGAGGTAACCTCGAGGCGGTCGCCCGGCGCGAGCGCTACCGTTGGCTCGCCGAGGTGACGCGGGGGCACGCCCTGGCCCACGTCGCCACGGGGCACACGGCGAGCGACCAGGCCGAGACGGTGTTGCATCGCCTCCTGCGTGGCACCGGCATCGACGGACTGCGCGGCATCGCGGCCCGGCGCGAGATCGGGCCGGGCGTCACGCTGATCCGCCCGTTCCTGAGTGTGACGCGCGAAGAAGTCGTTGCTTACCTCGCCGAGTTGGGGCAGGTCGCCCGGCACGACGCGAGCAACGACGACGACACGTTGACGCGCAATCGCATTCGCCACGAGTTGTTGCCCCTGCTCCAGCGCCACTATAACCCGCGCATCGCCGAGACACTGGCCCGGCTCGCGGCGCAGGCCGACGAGGTCAGCGTCGCCGAGGAATCACTTGCGGCGGGCCTGTTGCGCGGGGCCGAGTTGCCGCGTGCCGGGGCGATGGTGGTCCTATCCATCGGGATCTTGCGAAACGCCCCGCGTCGGCTGATTCGCGGGGCGTTCCGTCTGCTCTGGAAACGTGAGGGCTGGCCGCGAGACGCGATGGGCTTCGCGGAATACGAGCGCCTCGCCGACCTCGTGATGAGTGACGGCGGGGCGCATGACATGCCGGGCGGGGTGCATGTGCGACGACGGGGGGTAGTGTTGCAGGTCTCGTCGAGGCTCAGCGGATCGTGATGTGGTACTCCAGGTTGAAGCCGGCGACCTTCTCCATGCCGCGCGGCGCGGTGCCGTGGAGGATCGCCTTCTTGCCCTCGACCGCGTAATGGAACGCCTTGCCGGTGAAGGGGTCGTTGGGCAGCGGCACGTCGATGTCGGCAAGGCTCGCGGGGAGCTTCCCGCCGTTGGCCGCCGCGTACAGGCGGATGGCCTCGACGTGGCGGAGCAGGGCGAACCGCTGGTCGAGCCGGACGCGGGTGCGGGCGACCTTCCGGGTGGTAGGCACCAACTGTTCGTAGAGTTCACCAGGCTTGGGAAGTTTGGCCAGGGCGATCTCGGCCTTGGGCCAGGGGACGTTCGCCCACTTCATCTCGTCGTCGCGTCGGACATCGTAAGCGTTCTTCGCGTCGATGAGGAGGATTTGCATCGCGGGCAAAGCTTTGACCTTCTCCTCGGCCATCCCCGCAGCGATCACGCGCTTTCGCGCCGTGGCGACGAGGGCGGCGTCCTTGACGCGCTCCGCGAGCAAGACGCTCGGGGTCTTCACGACTTCCCTCTCCACGACGAACTCGTACTTTCCCTCGGTCTTGGCAGCGTCTGCCGACAGGCCGGATTCGAGCTGGGTTACCCGGAGGAGATAATCGAGCCTCTGCAGGGCGCGCTGGAGTTCTCCGGCGGAGAGGGGCGTATTTCGATCGAAGAGGGCGAACTCCTTCTCGAGCAAGGTTCGTTCACCTTGCATGCCCTTTCGGAGGTCGATGAACGGCCTCGGGAGGTCCGTGAGCGCCCAGTAGAGATTCGGACAGCCCGGCTGTTGCAGCATCTCTTCGAGCGGGCCGATGCCGACGAAGGCAACGGCGATACCGACGAGATCCCCGATGAGTGTGGGATGTTCTCCGAGGTGCCGAGACAGGGCGAAGAGTGTCTGGGTTGTCTTGATGGCGGCGTCGAAGCGTTTCTCCGCGACCTCGGCGCGGCAGCGAACCTTGAGCGCGGCGGCAAGTCTCCGCATTTGCTGGATTTCGGGCAGGAGTAGGTCGATGCCGTCGCTCTTGAGCTTGAGCAGGGTCTGCCAGTCCGCCGTGTCGAGGCGGGCGGCATAGTCGGCCTGCCGCAGCCCCGGCCTGCCGTAGTCGCGGAGTTCCTTCAGGGGAAGGTCCTTCAGCGGCATCACCAGCCACTTCTCGCGATTCTCGTCCGCAGTCTTGTTGTAGAAGAAGTGGTTCTGTTCCATGAAACTCTTCAGGTAGCCCTGAATGGGATTACCGGGCTGCATGTCCTTCAGTTCGGGCAGCAGCGTGTAGCGCAGGGCCGGGCGCGGCTCGGCCATCGCCGAGACGTTCAGGGCGATGATGCTCTTCGTCGGTGCCTCGACCTTCGCGGGCGGGTTGTCCGCCGGGAGGGCGGCCCCCAGAGTCAGAATCAGTACACAGAGCAGGAGCATTCGAGACATGGATGCGTCTCCTTCATAAGGGGATAGAGATCCGAAAAGGGGCATGGTTCAAAGGGGCTGAGGTGTGGGTAACACTTTTTAGGTGTCGTCCTGCTTCTGACACCAGCCCGAAGCGTCAGCGAGGGTTCGACTTACACCTCGCTGACGCTTCGGGCTGGTGTCGCCACCGTGATACCCGCTGTTGAACCAGGCCCGAAAAGGGACTATTGCGCGAGTCGCTCCCACGCCGACGAGGCATGGAGTGGCGGTTCGTCGGGAACGAGATCGTCCGACACGATCGGCGGGACAGGGGTTTCGTCGAATATCGGTCGCCAGTCGCGGACGATGGGAACTGTCGTCTCGGGGTCGCTCGGCACGATCGGCACGGGCAGAGGAGTCGACGGCGGAGGGAGCCGCCCCGGCGACAACAGTAGCCCCACGGTGAGCATCTGACACAGCGCCAGCAGCGCGGCGAGCGTCGGCCACTTGCGATCGGGCCGCGCCGAGGCCCGACCAGCGGCGAAGAGGATCGCGTCACGATCGATTCCGCCGGGCGAGGGCGTGAATCGACTCAGGCTCTCTTCGACTGGTCCGGGCATGCTTCCCCCAAGAGGCGGCGCAGCGCCTCGATACCCGCCGTAAATCGGCGGAAGGCCGTGCTGGCGGAGCAGCTCGCCACGGCGGCGATCTGCTCGAACCCGAGTCCGCCCCAGAGCCGAGCGACGATCACCTCGCGCTGCTCCTGTGGCAAACGCTCCAGCGCGGCGACCGCGACCTCGGCTTCGAGGCCGGCGACCTCGTCCTCGACGAACCACCGCACCGGCCTGGCGACAGCCGACTCGCGCTGCCTACGTCGGCGCGAGGTCCGCGCCGCGTCGATCGCCCCGTTGCGGACGACGCGGTAGAGCCATCCGACGACCTCGTCGGGACAATGCGAGGCGGTGACGAGTTTGATGAACGCATCCTGAACGACATCCTCGGCCGCGTCGCAGAACTGCCGGGCGAACAGCAGCAGCGGCGCGGCGTGGGTGTCGATCAGGGTTGCGACATCGCTGGGACTCATCGAATGTAGGACGACACGGGAAGGGGAATATTCCGCAGAGATTTGGACACGACTCGCTCATCCCCACCGCGCCGGACCGATTGGGGGTCGGTCCGTGTACTCGATGAGGCGGACCACGATCCCTTTGCGATCCCCGGACGAGCGATACCTCGTTGCCGCCTCGACGGTCGAAACGCCGCACCGGGTGATGACCTCTAATTCCTTACCCCTGAATAGCCCGAGGCGATCTATCTGCGTCGTCTCTGGGCAGGGGTGTGACTACGGGAGTAGGCAAAGGAGGTGCGCTGCCCCAGAGCTTAGCGATTGCAATCGCTGGGCTTCGCCTACTTCCCTAGTCACACCCTTTGGGCAATATTGCCCCTCCCCCCCATGCCGCTAAGCTTTCCGAGGAGTACCGAAGGTGGGACTCGAACCCACACACCGTTTCCGATAACAGATTTTGAGTCTCCCAAGATTCTCAGAATCCTAGCTGGGAAAGAACCTCGAAGCGTTCGAGGGCACTGAATAGGGCACTGAATTCGGCTTGTCGGAGCAATCCGACGATGGCAAGAGTGAACGAAGGCCCGTGGTTCAGGGCGAGCAAGGGGACGTGGTACATCACCCTCCCCGATGGCAAGAAAGTCTCGCTCAAGGTGAAGGGCGAGAAGAACAAGAAACAGGCTATCGAGGCGTGGCATCGCCTCATGAACAATCCGAAGGCCAAGGAAGCCCCTCCGAAGCCGAAGGAAGAGGCGAACGTCAAGGCCATCGTCGATGCCTTCCTGAGCGATGCGAAAGTCAGGGTGAAGGCGACGAGCTACAAGAACTACGATCACTTCCTGACGCACTTCTCGGAGGCGATGGGCGGGGTGAAGGCCGAAGCCCTCACCATCGCCCAAGCCCTCGCCTACGCCAACCGTCCCGAGTGGGGGCAAGCCCACAGGTACAACCTCCTGGGGGCGATCAAGACGATGTTCAAGTGGGCCGAAGAGAACTCCATCATCGGCAAGAACCCCATGAAGGCCATGAAACGCCCCTCCATGCCCTCCAGGGGATCGAAGGTGTCTATCACCCCTGACGATCACCTTCGCCTCATG
>JANXSH010000725.1 GCA_025356615.1 Planctomycetia bacterium
CACGATCGACGGCGCGTTCTCCGAAGCCTACGGCGACCACGGCTACACGCTCGTCGTCGAGCCGAACCGCACGGTCCTGGCGACGCACCACCATTTCGAGTCGGTCGAGGCCGCCGTCCGCGAGGGCAAGGACATCATCCCGACGATCTCCGTGATCCGCACCAACGAGCCGGTCCGCCGCATCGCCAGCACCGAAAAGGGCGCGGAGATCCGCGCGGCGATCGTCTGGCTCGAGCGCCTCGTACAGGCGTATCGCGAGAATCGGCTGGGGGCGGGGTGAGACAAGGGGTTCTCGAGGTGAGCGTTGTCAGGAGCGCCTGGGTTCGAGAGGTCGGCAAGTGGGCAACCGGACCACCTCGCGGCCCTCCTGCGACTGGCGCTCGGCCAGCTCGCGCACCAGGGATCGCACGTCGTAGCCGTGGTAACGTGCCGTCTCCTCCCGGAATGCACGCAACTCCCGCAACACGTCTGGTTCACTCATCGCCATCCGCCTCCACGAAGTAGACGAACCGCTCCAACCCGACGACGGATATCTTCGTGAACGCCGCTAGTTCATCGAGCCGTTCGGTCGGGACGGGCCAACAGTCGTACAGCGCGTCACCCGACGGCGCGCCGACGAGCCTCTGGAGCATCGTCAGGCCAACACCCCGCAACTCCGCCTCGCCGATCAGTGTGTCGCCAGCGGGATCATACCACCGCAGCATCCGCCGCACCTTGACCATCCGGTCCGTCCTCTGCCATCGAACGTAGAAATTCAATACCAGACGACTTCGCCGCTGTCGCATTCGGGGTGGCCACCCAGCCGTTGAGGCCGACGAACACCAGTCGATCGACGGAAGGCATGTGTTGCCGCGATGGGTCATGCCGACTAACCCGGATTGCCGCCGGCCGAGTAAAGCGTTTGGTTCGTCCTGCCTCATGCTCCCCGGATGATGCGGTCGTACTCGGCGTGCGAGCCGATCCAGAACCACACCGGCCCGTCGTCGCCGTTCACGGCCAGCGCCCGGTAGCCGATCCCTACCCGCACCGACCAGAGCTTGCCCACTCGCTTGAAATGCAACGACGGGTGGTGTGAGTTCGCTCGCAGCAACTCGTAGTTGGCATCGGCCAGATTTCGCACGGCCTCGGGCAGTCCTCGGTAGCAGTCCCAGAAGTCGCCGGTCGTGTGGTGGTTCACAGCGGGCGCGTCCTCCCGGCCCGGTGTTCGGCCAGCGCTCGCTCGGCCAGGGCATCTAATCGGCCCGCGTTTTCGTCCTGTTCTATCTGGGCGTCCCACTCGGCTTCGGCCCGCTCGTCCAGCCACGCCCGGATTTGTGCCACCTGCTCGGGGGGCAATTCGGCGATGGCGTCAGTGATTGCCGCGACGGTGGTCATGCGCGATCCTAGGTAGGAGTGACGGTTTAGGTCGCATTCGACCAAAATAGCTCATACCCCGCCGTCGGCTACAGCGCCTGGTTTGGCGTCTGGGACCAGTCCTGAACCGTCCAGCGAGAACACCCACTCGGTGGGCTGCCGTAGCCGCACCTGGCCCTCGGCGTCCAGCGGCTCGAGCGCACCCAGCCGAGCCATCCCGCACACCGACTGGGCGGCCACCCACCCAGCCAGAGCCGGACGATCGTCCTCAGTGGTCGGGCCGCGCAGCCGCCGGGCGTGCCCGTAGCACCGGAAGTCGCCACCCAGCGCGCCCATGCCGTAGTCCAAGTCGCGGTCCGCGAAGAACGCACGGACATCCTCCCGCAGTCGGTCCATAACGCCCCGAGCGTTTTGCCCTTGCGGCAACTCGAACATGAACAGGAAGTAGGCGTCATCCACCGGACGCCCTCCACCACCGAACGATTGATTGTGCTGAACCCGAATCATCCTGACACATCCTACAGACGTGTTAGGATGATTGCAAACCTAGATGACCATTTCATAAATTCGCAGCCAGTCGGGCGTTGACTTAGGAGCCGTCCGGAAATTAGTGTATCAAGTTCAGGTGGCCGGGTGCGAGGGCTTGATGGTGTAGTTCCACTCGCCGTGGAACTCCGCCCGGTGCAGGTTGACCGCCTCGATCTGCTCATCGGTAACCTTCATCCCGATCGGGTAGATCCCCTCGTCCAGCGCCGCCCGCACTACCAGCCCCGTCCTCGTTTGGGTACCCGCGATCAGTTCCACGATCACCGTCAGGCTCGTCAACGGCTTTCCTCGCCAGTCGATCGTTATCTGGCCGAACAGGCGGTGCTCGATCTTGTTCCACTTGCTCGTTCCCGGCGGGTAGTGGCAGACGCTGATCGACAGCCCCGACGAGTCGGCCAGGCACTGTAGCGCCACCTTCCACAACCGGCAGCGCCCACTGTTGCTGCCCCCGCCGTCCGCCGTGATGAGCAATTCGGTGGCCTGCGGGTAGCGCGGGTGGCCCCTGTTCCGCCACCAGCGGCGGGTCGTCTCCACGGCGAACTCGGACGTGTCGTGGTCGTTGCCCACGCTAACCCGCGCCGCGTTCGCCGCCAGGTCGTACACGCCGTAGGGGATGGCTTTGCCAAGCACCTCGTCGATGAAGTCGTGGGTCCGCACCTCGAAGGGGTGGCTACCGCGCACGGCGTCGCGATGGCAACTCTTGCCGTAAACCTTGTCGCCGGGGCGTTCGGAGACGGTGTCGTCGGCAGCGAGGAGGATGGGGCCATCGCCGACGAGGTGGTCGAAGGTCCAGCCGGCCAAGGCGCGACCGAGACGCCAGGGAGACCAGCGTCGCGAGGAGATGACGCGATGATAAGAGGAGGGGTCGCCGGGAGCGAGACAGCCGAGGGTGCGGAGGAGGTTGCAGAGGGTGGAACCGCCGGTGGTGAGGATGGCGGCGACAGCCAGGAGGGTGAAGCGGAGAAAGGTGGGCTTGGTGAAAGGAGGAGCGAAGAGGGGGAAGAAGGAACGGAGGGAAGCGGGGAGCAAGCCGACGTCCTCTTGGAGTTGACGACAGGTCTTGCGCGCCTTGTCGGCCTCACGGCGGCGGATGTCACGGCATTTGCGCTTGGACAAATGCTTGCGTTGTTGCGATGATGGCATGGCAGCCTCTTGTGTGGGTGCAGGGGAGTGATGTCCGCCTGCTATTCCACTCAGGAGGCTGTCTTTTGGCTACCTGTTCCGCTGTCCTTTTTCGGCAAAAGTCGAGCCTAGCCCGACGCGCGAGCGAGGGTTACGGCGTCCCTCGCTCGCGCGACTGGCCCAGACGGCGAGAGACTTATGAAACGGTCAGCTGGCTCACCATCCCGCCTCGATGCCGGAACAAAAACTCCTTCGTATCAAGCAGCGTTCAGTGTAGGTCTTCCCACGCCTCGAGCTTGTCGATCGCCTTGGCGATGTACTCCAGCGACACCTTCGTATCGGTCTCGAGATACTCGCAGATGGCCACAGCGATCGTGTGGCTGGAGCTCGTGCAGGCGTATCGCGAAAAACAGCTGGGGGCGGGGTGAGAGGAGGGGGAGACGGATGGGAGCGGCGGACGCGCGGCCCTAACGGACCGGGCGTCCGCTGTAGTAAGTTCATCGCTCGAGAGAGGAGGATCGTACTGGACCGCGATCTCGTCGTCGTCCATTCCCGACCGCTTTGCCTCGACGAGCATCCAAACCGTGATGCGCCGACCCGCGAGGCGTGCGTCTCCGCCACAGACTAGGGTTTAGGAGTTATTTTCCAGCCGTAAGTGATTACAGGACAATGATAA
>JANXSH010000727.1 GCA_025356615.1 Planctomycetia bacterium
CCTACACTGTCCCCTGACGCGCGACACGCGGCATATCCTTTACGAAAAAACACTCGCGCTATTGCCGCGCGGGGCCTATGTCGTCAACACCGCCCGCGGCCCATGCATCGACCTGCACGCGCTGTACCAGGCGCTGGAGTCGGGCCACGTCGCCTACGCGGGTCTTGATGTTGTCGAGCGCGAACCGCTCGACGATGAGCGCATTCGCAAGCACCCGCGCGTGATCCTCACGCCGCACACGGCGTTCTACTCAGTCGAGAGTTTCGACGAGATGCGCACGAAAGGCGCGATGGAGGCACGGCGCGTCATCCTCGGCGAGGCGGTGCGCAACGCGGTGAACCTGCACTGCCTGACGGGGGCGCGGGCTGTGGTACGCGGAAATGGGTAGTACACGGAATTGTCGCCCTGTTCATCGCACCTCCCCCACGGCCCCATACACGCTCACGCGCAGTCGTTGGCCGATCCGTAGGGGCGGATGCCCCGCGTCCAGGCGGATCAGCACCTCGACGGTCGGCACGTCGGTGAATTGCGTGGGGTCGGGGGGCGTTCGTCGCCGCTGATAAACTTGCCCGACGCGCTCGACGTGACCCTTCCACGGTCCCGCGCCGGCGGACTCGTCGCGCACGCGCACTGGCTGCCCCGGCTGGATCTCGGCCGCCAGGTCTTGCTCGACCTCCGTCCGCACCAGCCACGCGCCCTCGGGGCGGAATTCGATCGCGCCCGGACCCGCCGGGCCAGCGATCTCGCCGACACGCAGGCCGATGGCCGCGACCGCGCCCGCCGATGGCGCTTTCACGAGGCAGCGCGTCAGGCCGTTTTCGGCCTGCGCACGGCGTGCCTTGGCCGCCTCGACCTCGGCGACGGCCGACCGCGCCGGTAGCCGGGGGTCGATGCCGGACAGTTCGGTCAGTTGGGCGCGGGCGGACTCGACGGCGGACTCCAACTCCCTAACCTGTTCGCGGGACACGTCCACATCGGCTTGGCCGGCCAGCCGCTTGTCGAACAATTCCTCCTGTCGCTTGAGCGTCACGCGCGAGCCAGCCAGGCGCGACGCCATCGCCGCCAGCGTGGCGCGGCGCTGCGTCAGCCGCGCGGGGTGCTGCTTCGCCTCCTGCTCCGCCTGGGCGAGCTTCGCCAACGCAGACTCGACGTTGGCCCCGGCGACAGCGACCTCTTGCCGCGCTGACGCATCGTCCAGCCGCAACAACACGTCGCCTGATTTCACGTCCTGGCCCTCCCGGCAGGAGATCGCGACGACACGCCCGGATTGCTCCGGCCGTAACGCGGCAAGGCCTCCTTCGATATCGGCGAACCCTCGGCAGACGACGCGCGGCACCTCGTCCAGAGGGTGCATCGACGGCGGGTCGGCGACCGTCGCGGAACAGCCCGCAACGAGCGTCAGCACCCACATCCCCCTCGTAGCCCTCGTCATGCGTGGTCGTCTCCCTCGTCGTCGTCCGGCTCGTGGTCGGTCAATTGGCCGTCCTTCAGGAAGTATACCTGGTCCGCGTATCGCTTCAGGCGTTTGTCATGCGCGACGATGAACAGGAGCGTGTTAAGGCGATGGGCCGAGTCGCGCAGCAACTCGACAACGCGGCGTCCGACGCCCCAGTCGAGGGCCGCGGTCGGCTCGTCGGCGAAGCACAGTTCCGGACGCTTGACCAGCGCCCGCGCGACGGCGACGCGCTGCTTCTCGCCGCCGCTGAGTTGGGCCGGCCGGAGGGTCGCCTTCCGGCGGAGGCCGAGCAAGTCGAGGATCTCGTCGGCGCGACGGCTCGCCTCTTTGGCAGAGCCGTTTTCTCCCCACCGGACGATCATCTCCAACTGCTGTTTGGCCGTCAGCGCGGGGAACAGGTTGTAGCCCTGGAAGATGAAGCCGCAGTGCTTCAGCCGGAAGTGTTCGCGCTGGGGGTCGGTCATCGACCAGATGTCGCGGCCTAGGGCGACGACGCCCCCTTCCTCGGGACGCAACAAACCCGAGAGGATGGCGAGCAGCGTCGATTTGCCGCTGCCCGATGGCCCCATGAGGAGGGCCATCTCGCCCGCCGCGATCTCGATCGAGACATCGTCCACGGCGACCGAGCGCATCGAGCCTACGCCGAAGCCCCGGCGCAGCCCACTCCCCTGAATCGTTATCTCGTCGTCTGTCATCACTCCTCCTCAGTTGTCAGTTGTCAGTTCTTAGTTGTCAGTGTTCAGTTAGTTTGGAGTGTCGCAATCCTGCCTCGTATTTACTGACAACTAACAACTGACAACTGACAACTATGCAAATCAACGCAACAGCGTGGCAGGTTCCACATCGCGGAGCGAACGAAGCGCCAGCAGCCCTGAGCCGATCGCCATGACCAGCGTCGTCACTGCCGCAGTGGTCAGTAGCCACCATTCCAGGAGGATTTGCACGCCGAGCCAGTCGGCCAGGGCTGCGAACCCGTAGGCGGGGGGGAGGGCCAGAACGATCCCGAGGATGCCGACCCAGAACGCCTGGTTCATGACCATGAGCGACATCCGCCAGCGCGGGATGCCCAGCGCCCGCAGGACGGCGAACTCGCGGATCGATGCCGCCGTCGCCGCGTAGAGAGTCTGGCTCGTGACGACCGCGCCGACGAGCAAACCCAGGGCAGCGGCGTAGCCCAGCGCGACGCCCGCCTTCGTCTTCAACACCCAGTGCTTGCGCGACTGGAAGGAGAAGGCGACGGAGGAGAACGTCGAGACGTTGTCGTAATCCCCGCGAAGGCGATCGACGACCGCCTTCGTGTCCGCCGGATCCTTGCACTTGCCGAGGACGTAGGTGATCTGGTCCGGCATCAACCGCAGCAGGGGACGGGCCGTCGTGATCGAGCACAATACATACGGCCCCGCCAGGCTCTTGACCCCCGTCGTGAAGCCCACGACGCGGACGCGGACGCCCGAAATCTCGGCCACGTCGCCGACCTTCTTGACGCCGAGTCGGACCATGTCGGACTCGTCGATGATGATGGTCCCCGGCTCGGTCAGCATC
The DNA here is from genome assembly GCA_025356615.1 of Planctomycetia bacterium. GTDB lineage: Bacteria > Planctomycetota > Planctomycetia > Gemmatales > Gemmataceae > JANXSH01. The sequence continues at coordinate 2,999 of JANXSH010000727.1, forward strand.
GCCATCTTGTCGGGGTCGTCTCGCAGGGGCTTGATCGCCCCCAGCGAATCCTCCGCGAGGCGGGCACCGACGACCATGCAAAGCTCCGTCGCCCCGTCTTCCTTGCGCGCCCAGTAGGCGAATCCCTGGAGGAACGGTTCGCACCGCTCGATTTCGGGCTGCGCCGCGACCCGCGCGATGCACCCCTCGCGGATCGGTCGGCCTAGATCGACCGATTGCACCCCCGGCGCGCCCATCCATAAGTCCGCCGTGTTGCGGTCGATCGGCATGGAGGTGATCGAGAACAGCCCCAGGAGCAGGCCGCATTGCAGCGAGATCAGCAAGGCGCTGAAGCCGACCGCCAGCACGCCCGGTATGTAGCGCTGTCGGTCGAACCAGAGGGTAGCAAGGGAGTAGGGCAAGGCCATGTCAGTCACCGGGGGGGAACACTGGTCCATTCGACATCATACGCACGATCGCGATAGAACCTACGATTACTATTACTCGAGCGATGCTCATCCGTTACGCCCGACCCGATTGGCGAGCGGGGCGTGTGAACGCCTGAAGTCAACCAAACCGGGGCGTGTGAACGCCTGAAGTCAATCAAACCAGGGCGTGTGAACGCCTGAAGTCAATCAAACCA
>JANXSH010000730.1 GCA_025356615.1 Planctomycetia bacterium
GCAGGCCACGACGGGGGACGTGAAAGCCATCCCTCGCTGGCGCGTCGGGCTAAGTCCTCCGCTCGTATGCCCCTCCCGGAAGTATTGCCACACCCTCGGGAGGCTTCTGCAACGAATAGCGACGGCCAAGCCCTTGCAATGGACTACCATCCTGGTATACTTTACTCGTGAGCCCCGAACGCAGATTGCGGAGGTTCCAGATGAGGAAGTCGGATCAAGCGGCGGCGTGGGCAGTGTATCGGAAAACCGCCCACGGTAAGGTCAGCCAGCCCGGCGGCCAGGGAACGGTCTGCGAGCAGGCCGAGTGGGAGGAGATGGAGCGGGACAACCCCGGCTACCACACCCTCGTGCGGGCTAACATCGCGAGCGAGCCGGAAGCCGAGGCCTTGGCGCGGGATACGTCTGGCTATGTGCCGCCGGAGAGTAGGCCACGCAAGAGCAAGATGCCCGTGCAAACCGCGAAGCCCTAAATTGAAGGCAACCCACTGGGTGACTGCTCACCCGGCGGGTCCACTCTGACGCCTACCTATAAACCCTATCGACCGGGCCTCGGAGCCGTGCAACCCCTCATTCCCGGTTGAGGGTCCCTTCCAGGGCATCCTGGAAATCATCCAGTCCGACCGCCACGTCCGACCCCGCGCCCGAGTCGGACCGGGCCTCGAGCCACACCTCGTTGCGACGGACTTCGACTCCGAGTTGCATCTTGGACCCGTGGGCCGGGGAGACGCCTTCGACCGTGGTGCCGCCGGGCGGAGGATCCGTGATAGTGGCCAGCAGGTCATCCACCCCCACCAGGATCCGCTCGCGCTCCCTGCTTTCGAGGTGGTCCGTGAAGATGAGGACGATCCCATCGACGCCCCTCTCGACGTTCAAATGTCGCTCCACTCCGCTCGACTGCGAGACGCCAAATATCTTCATGGGGTCTGCCCTGTTCCGTTCCCTGATTGTTCACTTCCCGATCTTACCCGATCTACTCCCCATAACAACAGGCCGCTCCGCAATTACTGCGGCACCACTTCGGCCCCGACCCGCACACCCTTGGCGGTTCGCTCCACCCACGCCGGACGAATCGTCCGTCCGTCCTTCCTCGTGATCGGCCCGGTCAGCCCGGCGATTTCGCTCCGGCCCATGAGTTCCTCCACCAACTTCCGCCGGTCGTCGCCTGCGATCTCGCGCAACCCGTCGGCGATCAAGGCGATCGCGTCTGCGGCGAGGATGGCGTCGTCGTCGGGCCGTGCGCCGAATCGCTTCTCGTAGCGCTCGGCCCAGGTTCGGCCTTCGGCGGGAAGCGAAGCCGGGTCGGGTTGTAGGACCAGCTTCCAGACTTCGCGAACAGACTCACTGATTCCAACCTCGGGTCGGCCGAACGCCCCTACGAGAGTGATCGAGGGCAGTCTCCCCTTACGATCCCCATCACTAGCAACGTCCAGAATGATCCGCTCTGAGATTGGTTGAGTTGGGTCTATGATCGTTCCGAGTGACTTCCCACCCCTTCGCTGGAATTCCCGATCGAAGCCACGGGCGACTTCGCCCTCGATTCCCTGGGTAGAATTGTAGGCTTTTTGTCCCTTCGCGATCGCATAGCGCGCCAGCATCTCGCCGCTCGTTTCCGGGTCGATGCCGAGCCAGACGGCCTGGTCCGCGAGGGATCGATCCGCCGTCCCGTCGAGGACGACGACGAACGCCCCGTGCGATCGCGCCATCGAGACGACATCGGCAACGCCTTCGACGCCAGGCCCGACGATCAGGCACGCGACGCGATTGACCGAGAGCAGGCGCGACGCCTCGGCGCGCGCCCGCGTCTTGTCCTTGCACTCGACATGCCGGACGCCAATACGCCTACCGGCGACGGTGGTCTCGTCCTCGATCAGGTCGGCAAGTGTTTGCTGGATGCCGTTGATCGCGGACTCGTTGCGCTTACCCACCGGCCCGATGTGGCCGACCCAGATCGGCCCTTCTTTCGTTTGGCCTGCACAGCCGACGAGCGTGAGCAGGCCGACGGAGTGCAACCACTTGCGGCGACTAAGGCTACGGCGATAGGTCATTTTCGGTAAGTCCCCCTGGGGCGCATCTCCTTCAGCTTATTAGTCTCCTTTGCAGGCAACCAGACCCAGGCTGAGTCCTTGTTCAAGAGTGTTGACTCACCCCATCAGAGTACATCCGCAGATTGCGCAGATTACACAGATTAAAGACGAATGCAATTCATTCTCTGTTTTGTC
>JANXSH010000745.1 GCA_025356615.1 Planctomycetia bacterium
TAGTTTGCGGGCGTCTGGCAGGGTGATAGTCATGATACGTTCCTCCTTCTTCCCTCTATACTTATTATACGCTGGTCCAACCTCCACTTATTGATGATCTATCGGGCCGGGGTAATATAGACCGATAAAGCTGCGCTGCTGTAGTGCTACGGAGGCAGCAATTCCCGGCGAACACAATTGGGAGTGAGATCGAAGAGAAGAATGAGGTCGTAAGGGGTGAGCCAAGGGGCAACGAAACCCTATCAGGCTCCCTTTCCGTGCCATCGGCGGCACGAACTCCTTCTTATCGCCCTTTGGCTCCCGCAGTGCGCGCACCCTCTCCGTGGGGCGCTCGAGAAGTCGTGTTACGATCCGGGTCAACGGCGACGGCGCGACGGGCGTGACGGGGTTGCTGGCGCATCTGTTGCAATCGCTGGAGAGGCTGGCGGCTGGGAATGGCCGAAAAGGGTGAGCGGTGAAGGTGTCATTCTTTTCCGAGAAGCAAATCGACCGCCCAGCAACCCCGGACGTGCGGGCCAGGACTGCGCAGGTGAGCGAGGATGTCGCCGTTGTCGCACCCGGCTTCTTCGAGAGCATCTGAGAGGACGGCGAGACGATCCAAGTCGAGTTCGCCAGAGGGCATGATGCGCTCCTCGTAGGCGGCCTGGGCGAGCGTGGTCACGGTAGGGGTGAGCCAGGAGGAGACGAGTGAAACAGGACCGGAAAAGTTTCCGATAATTGCACGGAGGAGAAGACATTGGGCCGTTCGTTCCGCTTCGCATTTCGACTCGTTCTCTGCGAAGAGTGACTGCATTTCATAAACCGCATACTCAGCGGCATAGAAGCCACTTTTCTGAACTGGAGCCGCAGCCGCCCAAGCAATGGCTGCATCGTACATAGACCTCCAAGAGGCATCATCACCAGCCAATATCGCCAGTTCTTCCGCTATCCGTAACTCTTCGTCCGTAGCCGAATCGTCTGCAAAACTCTCGCCTATTTCTATACTTTGCAGACTGTCATTGTGGACGAATAAATGCCGAATGCGACGGCAGTAAGCACAGGCGAACAACCGCAATTTCCTATCACTCACCTTTCCTTGTATGAGTATCAACATCGCCTGCGGATCGGTGCATTCCATCCACTCCCTCTCGGTCATCGGCGTCCCCTCCAGTAGTTCATCAGCCAGGGTAAGCGACTCCCGCCCGCTTGTCCAGCACTTCCTTGCTGCCTTTCCCCACGAGATACCGTGCCCACGCCAAGAACGCCAAGCCTTGACCTCCCCCGCTACAATGGCAGCAGGACCACGATCGCCCGTTCGTCTCGGGGAGCATGCCATGTCTCGCTTCTGGGCACATTTCGTCAGTAACGGCGGCGCGGACTTCGTCTCGGAACCCGATGCGAACAAAGGCGGTCACGCCGAAGAAGAGGCGCTCGACGCCTACTCGTCCGTCGTCGTGCGCGTCGCGGAACGCATTCGCCCCGCCGTCGTCCAACTCCGCGTCGGCGAGGGGCGACGGCAGGGGTCCGGCTCCGGCGTGCTGTTCGCGCCGGACGGGCTGTTGCTCACGAACCACCACGTCGTCCAGGGGCACAGCCGGGTCCGCATCCGCCTGGCCGACGGCACCGAACTGCACGGCAGCGTCATCGGCAACGACCCGCCGACGGACCTCGCCGTCGTCCACGCCGAGGGCCAATCGCTGCCCCACGCCTCCTTCGGCGAGTCGGCGAAGCTGCGCGTCGGCCAGCTCGTCGTCGCCGTCGGCAGTCCGCTGGGCTTCGAGTCCACCGTGACGGCCGGCGTCGTCAGCGCCGTCGGGCGCAGTCTGCGGAGCATCACCGGGCACCTGGTCGATAACATCATCCAGACCGACGCCGCCCTAAACCCCGGCAACAGCGGCGGCCCGCTCGTCGATAGCAAGGGCCGGGTGATCGGCATCAACACCGCCGTGATCCAGCCCGCGCAGGGCATCTGCTTCGCCATCCCGATCGACATGGCCAAGCAGATCCTCCCCCAACTCCTGCGGCACGGACGGGTCGCACGCGGCTACCTCGGCCTGCACGGCCAGCCGGTGCCGATCCCCCGCGCCGTCGTGCGCGAATACGACTTGCTGCAATCGACCGGCGTCGGCATCGTGAAACTCGAGGAGGACGGCCCCGCCGCCGAGGCGGGCCTCGAGGAGGACGACATCATCCTTTCGCTGGGCGACGTGCCGACCGCGAGCGTGGACGACATCCACCGGCTGCTGCTGAAGCTGCCCGTCGGCGTGCCGACGACGATCGAGGTGTTGCGCGGCAGTCGGCGGCTGGGGCGGATGGTGATCCCGACGGATTATCCGCAGGGGTGAGGGAGGGGTGTCAACGCCTTGGCACCGGATTCCGCGAGAATGTTCAGCCGAGCCTGGCTTCGTGCTTCGCGATGAACGCGAGCATGGCCGCGCCCACGGGGTCGTCGGCGGAGACGGCGTGCAGGTACGAAGAGGAGTGGTTGCGACGGGCGGCGCAAAGCAACTCGCTCTCGACGCCTCGCGCGGTCAGGGCGAGGTGGAAGTCGCGTGCCATCTCGGCGAGCGTGGGCAACTCGTCCTCGGCGTGGACGATCAGAAAGGGCGGCAGGCCACGCCGGGCGTGGAAGATCGGCGAGGCGTTGCGTCGCACCTTCGGGTCATCGCCGAAGGCGGGGGAGTAGGGATCGACCTGGAGCGGCAACCCCGGCAGGGGCCAACGCGGCAGGGAACAGCCCTCCGACGAGGGAGCCTTGAAGGGGAACACCTGGTCGAACCGGAAGGCGTCTGCGGTCGAGCCGCCGAGGTGGCCGGAGGACTTGCCCGGCGCGATGCAATAGACTCCGCTGACGGAGACGACCCCCGCGATGGCGGAATCGGATAGCCGATGAGCGGCCAGATAGGCGGGGTCCGTCGTCAGCAGGCTCACGAGGTGCCCCCCGGCGGAGTGCCCGACGAGAAAGAGCCGATCGACCCGCCCCCCGTGGCGGGCGAGGTGGTCGCGCGTCCAGGCGAACGCGCGGGCGATGTCCTTGACGTGTTCGGGATGTTTGAACTTGGGGGAGAGGCGGTAGTTGGGCAAGACCGCCGCGATCCCGTTGCGCGCGAGGAACTCCCCCACGGAGGCGTAGAGGCCGCAGGAGTTCTTGTCGCCGAGTTGCCAACCGCCGCCGTGGACGAGCAGGGCTACCGGAAAATCGCTCGGGCCGCGCGGCAGGTAGAGGTCGAGGTGATGGCGTGGCCCGGCGTCGGGGCCGGGGTGGTAGCAGACGTCGAAAACTTTCTCGACCTCGCAGGCATACGGTGGGGCGGCCGGTGGCGTCCAGAGGGCGAGCGACTGGCAAGCGGGCAGGCAAGGGAGCGCGGCCGCGACCAACCCGCCGAGGAACCCTCGCCGGTCGGGAAACGCCCCATTCGCGCTGAGATGTCGTAACATCACGCCTCGATCGATCATCCAAAGGGGTAAGCGCCCGCCCACGAGACGGGGCTTATAGCCGATGAGGCCGAGAAAGGAAGCCCAGTTCGCGGATCGACCTAGAATAGACGTAGACGAATCCTCACCCAAAAGAAGGAGGCCGACGATGGCGGACAAGGTCGTGAAATCGGAGGCGGAGTGGAAAGCGCAGTTGACCGACGAGCAGTTCCTCGTCACCCGGAAGAAGGGCACCGAGCGGGCGTTCACCGGCGAGACCTGGGACACGAAGGCTCCGGGCGTCTACCGCTGCGTTTGCTGCGGCCTGCCGCTGTTCGACGCCGCGGCGAAGTTCGACTCGGGGACCGGCTGGCCGAGCTTCTGGGAGCCGATCGACGACACCGGCGTCGCGACGAAGAGTGACCGAGGCTGGATCTCGGTCCGCACCGAGGTGTTGTGCAGTCGATGCGACGCCCACCTGGGCCACGTCTTCGACGACGGCCCGGCCCCCACGGGTCAGCGCTACTGCATGAACTCCGCCGCACTGAAGTTCGAGGAAAAGTGACGGCGGGGCGATTGGGTCGGCACCTATTTCGGGTATTCGTAGGTGGGCCTCGCTCCGCTCGACCCACCAGTGTGCCTCGAGCAACACCCTATCGGGTGACGCATGTGGCGCTCCGGTGGGCCTCGCTCCGCTCGACCCACCCTACGGTCCTCCGGCGTCCTGCGGTTCGAGGAAACACGCTTGAGGATTACCCCCCCTGCCTTTCACTTCCCCTTCTTCGCCAGGTGCTTCTCGAACCAGCCGAGCATGGCCGGGAGGACCACGTCTCGATCCTGCTTCGCACTGAAGCCGTGACCCGCGCCTTCGATCGTCACCAGCTTGCAGGGCACTTTCGCCTTCTCCAGGACGGGCATGATGTTCGTGCTGTGGTCGATCGGGACCAGGGTGTCCTTGTCGCCGTGGATCAGCAGCGTCGGCGCGGTCTTCTCGGTCACTTTGAGGATCGGCGAGCAGTCCGGCTCCTTCTTCGCGTCGAACGCCAACGGCGGCTTCAGTCCCGCGTGTTTCTTGATCTCGGCGGGTGGGTCGGTCGTCCAGCCGCGTAGGTCGGTCGGCGGGTAGAGGGCGACGACCGCCGCGACACGGCTGCTCGTCCTCAGCACTTCGTCCTTCGAGTTGGGGTCGCCGTCGTCGCCCGTCGTGCCCAGCATCAACGACAGGTGGCCCCCCGCGCTACCCCCGAAGACGCCGAGTCGTTCGGGATCGACGCCGAAGCGCTTGGCCTTCATGCGGATGACTCGCACGCTCCGGCGCACGTCCGCGATCGCCTCCGGGACGGTGTACTTCGGCGCGCTGCCGTGCCGGACGATGAACAGGGTAAATCCCTTGTCCAGGTAGGGCTTGCCGCGGGCCGGCCAGACCTTCGCGTCTTCCCAGCCCGAATACCAGCCGCCGCTCCGGATCCAGAGGATGCCCGCGCCGTTCGGCTTGGCAGGCTCGATGACATCGAATGTCAGGGCCAGGCCGTCCTTGTGGCCGTAGACGACATCCTCCGTCGTCTTCGTCTCCTCGGCGGCGTGGAGGGACGCGAGGGATGCGAGCGTGAGGAGGACGGCGAGCGAGCGAAGGGTCGGCGGTCTCATGACGGTCTCTCCAGGGGCGCAGGAAGGGGTGGGGAGCGGTCATGGTATGCGCCGGGCGGTTCGGGGCCAGAGCGCTCAACCCGGCGGCGCGTACCCGTAGCGCTCGATCATCACGGCCCACCGCCGGGCGATCTCGCCCCGAAGCTCGTCGCTCATCGCCGGCCAGCGATTCGTCTGGTAGTCGGCGTTGGCCTTCAGGTAGTCCTCGAGGCGGGGGCGGTAGTCGTCGAATCCGCCCATGCCGAGGGTCTGATACATCTTGCCCAACTCCTCGACGGGGCGGGCAACGAGATCCTCGTAGCGCATCTCGTGGAAGTTGCCCTTGGGGATGAGTTCCTTGCCCTGCTCGATGCGCTCGTAGAGGTGGGTGTGGGTCGTGAAGACGTGTTCCTCGAGGCCGCGATAGGTCGGGAACTGGAGTCCCTGCACGTCGTGGAGCGACTTCCAGAGGTTGACCGTGGACGGGAAGACGACGTAGGGGTTGCGGACGATATGCACGAACTGGGCGTCGGGGAACAGCTCGAGCAGCGTCGGGATGCGGCAGCTGTGCGTCGGCGACTTGAGGACGAGGCGGCGCGGGTCGCGGTAGGTGAGGCGTTTGAGGAAGCCGACGAATTTTCGCTTCCACAGGGCGAGGTCACGCGGCTTCAGTCCGTCGAGGTCGAGGGCCTCTTGATCCTTGGGGGCGTTGTTCGGGAAGGCGATCGTCAGGTACGGCGACGGCGCGCCCATGAGGCACAGGGCGAACTCGTCCTCCTGCGGCTTGTTCCAATCGACCTTCATCCCGTCCATGGGTCGCTCGCGCGGCAAGAGCCATTTGAAGATCGTGCGGGTCAGGGAGTCCGTGAGGAGGAAGTGGTTCGGCTCCAGGCAGGCGCTCGTGCTGGGGAAGTTGTGCCGGGCGTCGAGGGCGAGCAGCTCGTGGAGGAGCGTCGTCCCCGTGCGCCAGTGGCCGATGATGAACAGCGGCGAGTGGGTGATCGGCGTGCGGTCGAGGCGACTGCCGTAGAGCGACTCCTGGACGTATTGGAGGACGGAATGCCCCATCGAAACGCCGGTCGTGATGAGGGCGGCGGGGATGAAGAGCGGGTTGACGGTGCAGTAGTTCTTGGTGGCGAGCCGGAGCCACGCCGGCATATTGCAGCCGAGCCAGAACTGGCCCATCCACTCGCGCTTCTTGGTCGGC
>JANXSH010000796.1 GCA_025356615.1 Planctomycetia bacterium
TCGGACTACGTCTCGCACCTGCGCGAGGGGCTGACGCAGGCCGACGGCCTGACGAAGGCCGGCGAGCTGGGCGAGGCGGTGTGGGCGTACCTCGCCGTCCTCGAGGTCGATCCCGACAACACGACCGCGCGCCGCCAGGTCGGCAAGGTGGTCACGGCGGTCCGGCAGTTCGACCAGACCGCGCCGGGCCGGCGCTGGCTGCGCTCGCTGCACAAGGAGAACCGCTGGAGCCGATGGCTGCTCTCCCGCGAGGAGGGCGAGGGGTCGCCGGTCTTGGGGTGGGCGCTGCTGTTCCTGCTCTTCTTCGGGTCCGTCATCGGCTCGTACTACCTCGGCTACGACACGGGCAAGCGCTCCGTGGAGGTGATCGCTCCCGACGAGGGCGAGAAGGACAAGCCGAAGGAGAAGGTGAATCCGCCCGAGTTGAGGCAGGGCCGACCGGAGCGGCCTGCGGGGGTAAAGTGAACATGACTCACAACGATTCGGGAGTCCCACAGATGCAGACGATCACCGCGACCTACGAGGACGGGGTGCTGAAGCCGACGCAACCGCTCGACCTGCCCGCGCACACCAAAGTGCGTCTCAGAGTCGAAGTCCTTCCCGCGCCCCGTCTAACGGTCGGGGGATTGTATGCCCAACTGAAAAGTCTCCCCTCGTTGGGCGACGACGCAGAGGCTTTCGCGGAAGACATTCGCGACATTCGTGCTAGCTTCCCCCCCGAGGTGGACCCGTGGGAATAATAGTCGATACCAACGTTTTCATCCATTTCGAGAAGAGTGGCGAGTCGTTCGATTGGTCACACTGGGGTCACTCGGAAAGAGGATCCGTGAGCGTGGTGACTGTGTCCGAACTTCTCATTGGTGTCCATCGTGCCAATACAGAAGCGCGTAGGCGGAGTCGCGCGCTCTTCGTCGAATCCGTGATTGCCGAATTCGATGTGTTGGATTTCTCGCTCGATTGTGCTCGTCTGCACGCCGAAACATCCGCCGAACTGACGAAGAGCGGCCAGAGGATCGGCGCTCATGATCTGATTATCGCCGCGACCGCTCGCCTCCACGATTTTTCGATCCTCACCAACAATGTGGCAGAGTTTTCGCGAGTGCCCGGCTTACGAGTGATTCCGTTCGTCCCTCCTCCCGCAGGGTTGAGTACACCATGACCCGCGCCGCCATCCTCCTCTGCCTCCTCCTCGCCGCCCCGCTCGGCGCCGCCGACGTGCGTTTCTCGCGCGACGTTCGCCCCATACTCGCCGACGCCTGCTTCGCGTGCCACGGCCCCGACGCGAAGAAACGCAAGGCCGACTTCCGCCTCGACACCGAAGCGGGAGCGTTCGCCGCCCTCACCTCCGGCGACAAGGCGTTCGTCCCCGGCAAACTCGCCGACAGTGAAGCCTTTCAACGGCTCCATGAGAAGGATCGGAAGCGCATGCCGCCCGCGTCGGCTCGGCAGTTGACGAGAGCGGAGATCGACACGATTCGCCGCTGGATCGAGCAGGGCGCGAAGTGGCAGACGCACTGGGCGTTCGTCGCCCCGAAGCGACCATCCGTGCCCATCAGCGTCGATTCACGCACGCCGATCGATGCGTTCCTCCTCGATCGTCTGCGACGCGAGAAGCTGAGTTTCTCCCCGGAGGCCGACCGCGCCACGCTCTTGCGGCGGGTGACGCTCGACCTGACCGGCCTGCCTCCGACGGTCGCGGAGGCCGACGCCTTCCTCGCCGACGCCGCCCCAGACGCCTACGAGCGCGCCGTTGATCGCCTTTTGGCGAGTCCGCGCCTCGGCGAGCGCCTCGCCATCCGCTGGATCGACGCCGCGCGCTACGCCGACACCAGCGGCTATCAGAACGACGGCGAACGCATCATGTGGCGCTGGCGCGACCAACTCATCGAGTCGCTCAACCAGAATCAGCCGTTCGACCAGTTCACCGTCGAACAGCTCGCCGGCGACCTGCTCCCCGGCGCGACCCTGGAGCAAGTCATCGCCTCCGGCTTCAACCGCAACCATCGCGGCAACGCCGAGGGCGGCATCATCCCCGCCGAGTACGCCGCCGAGTACGTCGCCGACCGCGTCGAGACGACCTCCACGGTCTGGCTCGGCCTGACGATGGGCTGCGCCCGCTGCCACGACCACAAGTACGACCCGCTCACGACGAAGGAGTTCTACCGCCTCTTCGCCCTCTTCAACAACGTCCCCGAGCGCGGCAAGGCCGTCAAGTTCGGCAACTCGCCGCCGCTGGTCCTGTCGCCGACGCGGTGGCAGAAGGAGGAGTTGGCGGAGATCGACGGTAGGATTAGATTGGCACGGAAGGGCGTTGGCCTGGTCTTGCCCGAGATTCTCGACATGCAAAAGCGATGGGAGAAGGAGTTTTCGGACAAGGGCCGAGTCGAACTTTCGGATGAGGAGAAAATCAATCCATTCGTTAATCAATCGGCGCTACAGAGAAAGAGAATCTGTACCGAGAAAACGATCGTGCCGTTCTCCGCTGACGATCTCTATCTTGAACAGCCTTTAGATGTCGGTCGGTTCGGCTACCTCGCTCGGTTCACGCTCTCCGCTTGGGTGAATAGCAAGAAACCCAACGGCGTCCTGTTCGCCAAGGCGACGCACGTCCCTGATGGCGAGGGGTACTCCGTTCGCCTCCACGAAGGCCGACTCCAAGTGAACTTGGTCAAACGTTGGCTCGATGATGCGATTCGGGTCGAGACGAAGGACAAGTTCCCCCTCGACACCTGGAAGCACGTCCTCGTCCGTTATGACGGCACTCGTTGGGCCAAGGGCGTCCGCGTGTTCGTCGATGGCAAGCAAGTCGAACTCCGAGTGCTGATCGACGACCTCAATCAAACGTTCGCGACGAAGGAAGCGTTCCGGTTCGGCAATGCCGACGGGCCGGACAACACGTTCTTCGGGAAGATGCGGGACATTCGAATCTTCTCTCGCGACCTGACGGAGGAGGAAGTCTCCGAGGTGGCGACGCCGGAAGACGAGCCTGAAATCGTCGCCATCCATCCCGACAAGCGCACTCCCGGCCAGGTGCGAAAGCTCCACCGTCAATATGTCACTCATCGGGCCTCACAGAGGGTCAGAGACGCCTACTGGCTCGTGAATCGTCTCGAGCAACGACGGCGCGAGCTCCTCGACACGATCCCCACAACGATGGTCATGCAGGAGCTACCCAAGCCGCGCGACACCCACATCCTCCTGCGCGGCCAGTACGACAAGCCCGGCGAGAAGGTGACGCCGGGCGTCCCTTCGGTCCTCTCGCCGTGGCCCGAGGGGCAGAAGCTCGACCGGCTCGGCCTCGCGAAATGGCTCGTCGCGGAGGACAACCCGTTGACGGCGCGCGTCACGGTCAACCGCGTCTGGCAGATGCTCTTCGGCGTCGGCCTCGTCAAGACCGCCGAGGATTTCGGCGTCCAGGGAGAGCCGCCGTCGCACCCCGAATTGCTCGACTGGCTCGCCGTGGAGTTCCGCGAGAGCGGCTGGGACACGAAGCGATTACTCCGCCTCCTCGTCACGAGCCGAGCGTATCGGCAATCGTCCCGGCTGACGCCGGGACTGGCTCGTCTCGACCCGGACAATCGCCTCCTGGCCCGCGCCCCGCGCCTGCGCCTCAGCGCCGAGATGATCCGCGATCAGGCGCTCTCCGCGAGCGGCCTGCTCGTCGAACGCCTCGGCGGGCCGAGCGTCAAGCCGTACCAGCCGGGCGGCCTCTGGGAGGAAATCGCCGACACGCCCTATGTGCGCGACAAGGGCTTGGACCTCTATCGCCGTGGCCTCTACACCTACTGGAAACGCACCGTCGCCCCACCATCGGCGGTCACGTTCGACGCCCAGGGACGCGAGGCGTGCAGCGTCCTCGAGTCGCGGACCAATACGCCCCTCCAGGCGCTCAACCTCCTCAACGATGTCACCTACGTCGAGGCGTCCCGCGTCCTCGCCGCGCGCGTGATGCACGCCACGAAGACGCCCGAAGACCGCGTCACCCTCACGTTCCGCCTCGTCCTGGCGCGAACGCCGACGGTGGATGAGCGTCGTCTGCTCCGCTCGGCCTTCGATCGTCATCTGGCGCGCTATCGCCGCGACCCGGCGGCGGCGAAGAAGCTCCTTGCGATCGGCGAGAGTAAGCGAGACGAGCGCCTCGATCTGTCCGAACACGCGGCGTATACTGCCCTGGCAAGCGTCATCCTGAACCTCGACGAGGCCATAACAAGGGAGTGACGGCAACGCCCGGCCCTAAAGGACCGGGCTAAAAACCAAAGCCCCGTGAACGGGGCTGAGAGGCGACGCAACTCCCATCAGGTGAAGCACATCCGTCAGCCCCGTTTACGGGGCTT
>JANXSH010000804.1 GCA_025356615.1 Planctomycetia bacterium
TGAGGGAAGTGCCCCAGGCGGGCCCCTGAGGGCCGTAGACCTTGTCGATGAGGTTTTTGGCCACCCCGTGCAGGTAGGGTCGAACTTCATCCACCAGGGGCGACGGCTCCTTGGGTCGAGACATCTGGCCTTCCTCTCAGGAGTTGCGCCAAAAGCGCGAAGTCATTTCCTCCGTCCAGTGTAGGGATCCGCTTCGGCTCTTGCAAATCGTGTCGTACACCCCGCGAGTCGTTGCGGGAGTGAGTGTCCTTCCACTCCGCTGGGATTCGGGGTATGATGCGAGGGGATTCACGGCATCTCGGAGGAGGAATTTCATGAGCATCATCACCACGAACGGTGTGCAGACGATCAAGCCGATCGTCTACCCCGAGTCGGACGGCAAGCCCATGGCAGACGACACAAAGCAGATGCGCTGGATCAAGATGCTCTCGAACAACCTCGAGGGCATGTTCCGCGATGACCCCGATGTCTTCGTCGCGTGTAACCTCATGTGGTATGCGGTCAAGGACGAGCCGGATGAGTATGCAGCCCCAGACGTGATGGTCGCCTTCGCTAGGCCCAAGGGCGATCGCGGTTCCTACAGGCAGTGGGAAGAGAACGATGTTCCCGTCACAGTGGCATTCGAGATCCTGTCACCCAGCAACGATGACGAGGAAATGGACGACAAACTCCTCTTCTATGAAAATCATGGCGTCGAGGAGTATTACGTCTACGACCCTGTCAAGAATGCGCTCAAGATATACACGCGCGGCCGGGCTGCTCTGGTGCGAACCCGCGATATCCCAGGCTATGTCAGCCGGCGAATGGGCATCCGCTTCGAGATGACGAAACCGGAGATGACCGTCTACCGCCCCAACGGCGAACGCTTCCTCATCCCCGCGGAGATCGAAGCCGAGCGCGATGCCGCCAGGAAGCGAGCGGACGACGAGATGCGACGAGCGGACGAAGCCGAACGGCGTGAGTCGCTGCTCCTCCAACGATTCTCCCGTATCGCGGAAATTGCCCAGAAGATGCAGGCCGGACAGGCAACGCCCGAAGACCTCGCCGGGTTCGGGCGGCTCACGACCCCTGAGACAGGTTGAAGTAGACGCCAAATGCGCGCAGGCGTGCCGTTTCGCCCCGCCGCCGATCTCGCCTTCCTCGAGGAAGCAGGTCTGCTCTCGGCGGTCTTCGATTCTGGCGCAAGTTCTGCTCGAGACTCCGTTCCTACCTGAGAAAACGTCTACATCAAGGATGTCTCTTGTTCAGGGACGATGGCTATTTCAAGGAGATCCGATGGTCAAGCATCTTTCGCTCTGTCTTCTCCTGGCATCGACTGCGGCACTGAGTCTCACTTCCGGCGGTCAGGCACCGAAGGACGGGGAGGCCCGTAAAAAGGAAGTGACGACCGTCCAGTACGGGGTGAAAGACTTGGTGGGAAGCAACGTCATCTGGCGGGGGCGGGCCGGGGAGAAAGAGAGGCAGGTGGATGGCAGCGACGACATCATCCGCCTCATCGTCGAGCATGTGAACCCCAAAGAGTGGCGCGGCGATCAGTCCTCGATTCTCGAGGTGAACGGAACCGCACTCGAAATCCGGACCACCAAGGCGAATCATGCGGAGATCGCTGACCTCTTCGCCGCCCTTCGCCGTTCGGCGGATGTCCAGGTCGTCGCGGAATCGGGCCTGTACGCGGTCGATCGGGCGTTTTACGAAAAGGAGTTCGCGCCGCAGTTCATCAAGAACCGCTCCCGCCCCCTGGCGCTCGACCTGAAGGAGCAGGACCAACTGCTGAAGGCTTCGCGGACCGAGAAGCTCAACAAGGTGAAACTGAGCAATGGGGGGCGGGGCCAGGTCTTTTCGCTCCGGCGCGCGGTCGCCTATGAGTGGCTGCCCCCGCTGGGTGCGAGCAAGAAGGCAGAGGTCGCTCTCGTCGGCGTGAGCCTCGAATTGGAGGGCCGTGTCTCGGGGGACCGTAGGTTCGTGCGCATGACTTTGACGCAGCGCGGTGCCGAGCTGCTCGAGACGCGCAAGGAAGTGACGAAATGCTGAGGGCGAGGAAGTCGTTCTGAGCGTGCCGGACGTGCAGCAATCGTCTACCACGAATTCCATCACCGTCGGCGATGGGGGCTTCGTGGTCATTCCCCCCTCCGTTCCCCTGCCGGGGTTCACTGCCAAGGGGCCTGTCCCCTTACTGTTCGTGCGCCCTACCATTTGGATCGGCGAGGAGGAGGCGGAGTTGAAGAGGCGAGAGGAAAAGAAGTAGCGGGACTCGACATCATCCGCCGCACTTCCGCGCCACCAGCGCCTCCAACCCCGCCAGGTCCGTCGAAGGCGGCCCGTGGCCGAAGCACAGGAGGCGCGGACGTAATTCGACGAGGCGCTTCATCGACCGCCGGTTGAGCATCGGATCGACCGAGAAGACGTGTGGCGTCTCCGATATGCTCCCGAAGCCGCCGCGTAGGCTGGCGTTGCGGACCACGTCGCCGACGAGGGCGACTCGGTCGCGTTCGCGCCAGAAGATCACATGCCCCATCGTGTGCCCCGGCGCGGGGATCACTTCCCAGTCGCCGAAGCGCTCGCCGCCGTGCCACCGGATCGCGACCGGGTGCGGCGGGCCGGACCAGAGGGCATCGGCGAAGCGAACGAGTCGGGTAGGCGGTCCCATACGCGCGCGGCCCTCCATCACCCCCACGTCGGCGGTGTGACACGCGAGCGGCACTCCCTTTCGGCGGCACACCTCGGCGGCCGCGCCCTGGTGGTCCGGGTGGACGTGCGTCAGTGCGACCATCCTGAGTCTTCTCCCTCGCAGGTGGCGCAGAACGATCCCGGTCGTCCAGCGCGTGCCCGCGTCGATCAGCACATCGCCTTCGGGCGTTTCGACGAGGTACAGGTTGATGAGGTGCGGCAACCACCCCCAAAGTTGATGGACGCCATCGGTCACTTCGCGCATCTCGCACCTCCGCATCGCCCTGGGACAGAAACAACTCGGGGACAGTGGTCCTGGAAATGATCGCAGGGATCCCGACTGGACGATCGGCCACCCTCCCGAATATTCTCCCGAATGTTCGTGACACGACGCGCACCGTCGTGCCTAATCGTATTATTCGAGGTGAACGTCGTAGGGCGAGCGGAAGGTGCAAATGATGTTTATCGAATTCCTCTTCGGGCTGATCCTTTTCCTGATCGTCGGGTGCATATTCATCCTGCCCATCGTCGCCTTCGTTCGCACGCGCAAGATCGGCAAACTCGAGGAACGCCTCGACCGGATCGAATCGCGCCTCGCACGGCGACGTTCCAGGCGGTCTCGGCACCGGAGGCCGGTCGAGGAGCCGTCGCCTCGGGGCGATCCTCTCATCGAGGACGCCATCCTCGTCGAGGAAGCGCCCGCTCGTGTGCGTCCCAATCTTCGCCCCGAACGTCGCCCCGAACGTCCACCCCAACCAGCGCCGACAGATAGCGCCGGCATCGAGTCCTGGCTCGGCCAGAAGTTCATGGGCTGGGCCGCCGTGCTGCTTCTGCTCTTCGCCACGGGCTTCTTCCTGAAATACGCCTTCGACAACAAGTGGATCGGGCCGTTGGGCCAGGTGGCGATCGGCGTCCTCGCCGGGTCTGCCCTTTGCGTCGGCGGGTTCGTGATGCACCGCCGGGGGCGCTGGCTCGCCTGCCAAATGCTCACCGCTGCGGGCATCGTCCTGCTCTACCTCTGCACGTTCAGCACCTTCGGCTTCTACGACCTCATGCCCCGAGATCGGGCGGGCGTGTACTTCGTCCTGATCGTCGTGGAGGCGGCGCTGCTCGCCGGACTCTACAACGCCCAGTCGATCGCCGTCATGGCGGTCGTCGGTGCCTTGCTCAGTCCGATCCTCCTGCGGAGCGAACTGGATCAGTACCGCAGCCTGTTCCTCTACCTCGCGATCCTCGACCTCGGCTTCGTCGCGCTCGCCCTGTGGCGGCGCTGGCTCGTCATCAGCCTGCTCGCGCTGATCGGCACGCAATGGCTGTTCTGGGCGTGGTGGATCGATCGCTATCACCCGGCGAAATTCACCGCCGTCCTGTCGTTCCAGCTCGCCCTCTTCGCCCTGTTCCTCATCCATGACATGATCGCGCCGGTGTTCGCACGTCGCAGGGCACACCCGGCCCAACTCGTCGGCGTCGTGTTCAACACCTCGTGCCTGTGCTTCGCCACTTACTTTCTGATGGAGGCCGACCTACGCCTCTGGCTGCCGCCCCTCGCACTGGGCCTGGGGGCGCTGCTGGCCGGTCTCGTCTACCTGGTCCAGGTCCGTTCGCCCGAGGATGCCCCGCTCCAGTTGGTGCCGTTGGCGATTAGCGCGTCGCTCATCGCGGTCGCCGTCGGCTTGCGTGCCGAGGCCCCCTGGATCGCCCTCGGCTGGGCCGTCGAAGGCGCGGCGCTGTGGTGGGTCGGCCTGCGCCTGCGGGTCGTCCCCATTCGCATGTTCGCCGCCGCGTTCCTCCTGCTCGCCGCCGGGCAGTTCTTCTTCGTGAACACGCCCGACATCTGGGAGAGGGAACTCTTCTACCCCGTCGTCAACAACTACGCCATCCCCGGCCTGACGGTCGCCGCGTGCCTCCTCGTCGCGGCCCGCCTGACGCGCCAAGCCCTGCCGGACGGCACCGACTTCGACCGTGTCGCCTACTGGGCCACTGGCCTGGGCGGTGTGCTGTTCGCCTGGTTCGTGCTGTCCGTCGATGTCTATCAGTACCTCGACCACTGGCGCAGTACCGTGACCGGGGGCGACGGCAGTCGATTCGCCTCGATGGGCCTCAGCGTCCTTTGGGCGGTCTACGCCGGGGTCGTCCTCTACTTCGGCTTCCTGCTCGATAGTCGGCCCGTGCGACTGACCGCGCAGGGGCTATTCGGTCTGACGCTCGTCAAGGTCGCCTTCCACGATATCTCCCAACTACCTGATTTCTACCGCGTCGCCGCCTTCTTCGTCCTGGCCCTGACGATGGGCCTGGCCGCCTACGCCTACCAACGACACTTCGCCAAGGAGTCCGTCCGATGATACCCGTCACCCTCCTCCTCCTCGCGGCGGGCGTCGCGCCGCCGGTCCCCGCGATCCTGGCCCAGGTGCCTCCCGCTGCGAGTGGTGCCCAGAAAGAGAACCTGCCCAGTTGGAAGACGCGCTTCGAGTTGTCGAAGACCGCAGCGAAGGCCGAGGCCCTCGTCGGCGTGACGTTACCCCCTGCTGTCTTCAGCAAGTCGGTGCAGGGACTTCCCGACCTCCGCCTCATCGACGCGGGCGGCACGTCGATCCCCTACGCCTTGCGCATCCGCACGCCGCGCGAAGTGCCCGAGGCGCTACCCGGCACGCCCTTCAACCCCGGCGTTCTCGCCGACGGCACGTTGGTGTGCAGCCTCGACCTCGACGCTCGCCCCGGCGAACACAATCTGGTCTCCATCCCCCTCGAGGGGACGAGCTATCGCCGTCACGTCCGCGTCGAAGGCAGTGACGACGGCGCGACGTGGAACCAGCTCCTCAAGGAGGTCTTCCTCGTCCGCCTCACGGAAGGCGGCCAATCGATCGACCAGCGGCGGTTCTCCTACCCGCCGAGTCGCTACCGCTACCTCCGCGTTCAGGTAAGCCCCGACCTGAAGACGGACCCCGTCGTCCAGCGGCTCGACACATTCCAGGTTCTGAGAACCGTTCGCCTTCCGGGCATCACGGACGACTACCCCGGCCAGCTCGTCCGCACCGACGCGGGCCGCTACCTTGGGGCCTATGCCAGGGCGACCCTCATCGACCTCGACGCGGACCTCGTTCCGGTGTCGGGATTGCTGATCGACGTGGCCGAACTCGGCTTCTCGCGGCCCTTCACCCTGGAGGCCGAGGTGAACGGCTTCTGGCAGCCCGTCTTCAACGGCACTTTGGAGCCGAATCCCAAGGGCGGTTCGATCTCGATTCCTTTCCCAGAGACCCTGGCCCGGCGACTGCGTCTCCAGATCATCGACGCGAGCAACACGCCGCTGACGATCAGCAACCCGCGATTCGCGGTCGTCCGCCGCGAGATCCTCTTCCGGATGCCTGCCAAGGCAGAGATGCCCTTGTATCTCTACACCGGCAACGCCCAGGCCCAGTCGCCCAGCTACGACATCAAAACCCAACTCTCGCCCGAGGCCATCGCGACGACGACGGCGGTCGTCAACTCCGCCGAGCCGAACCCGGCGTATGTCCCCCCGCCGGTCGCCTGGTCCGAGCAACACCCCAGGCTGATCGACGGCGTTCTCGCTTTCGCGGGCCTCGTCCTCGCGGCTATCCTCGCCACGCTGGCGCGGGCAGCGATCCGCCGGCAGGAGCCGCCGAAGGTGGAAGTGGCGTAGAACGAGGTTTCACGCCCTATCGACCTCGATGGCAGCCGCTCTATTCGGCCAGCAGATCGACTGCCACCGAGTGATCCTCTCGGACGACGAACCGTTTGCCGAAACAATACACCCATTGGAGGGCGAAACTCATCCCGATGCGGCCATCCACGGGGCTGCTCGATAAGCGGTTCCCTTCGTTTTCGTTGGGAAATCGTCGATACTACTCGCGCATCCCCATCGCCCGATTCCCGCTAACTCTGTTCAGCAGACACGTTGTGCTCTGAGAATCAAGCGCGAGGCACGCTCCGCGTTGCAACGCCGCTCAACAGGAATCGCGGAATCGGTGTGCGAAAACACCACTGTTCACCTGCAAATGTGGCGGGGATGAGCGAGTAATGACTCTTACTTCCCCGGCGTCGTCGGCTGGGGCCTAGTTGGGGTCGCTGGCTGGGGGACCGGGCGGCGCTCGGGGTTCGGGCGCTGGGGGACGGTCTGCGGCACCCGGACGGGGTCGCGGCGCGGGGTCGTTTCACGGCGTTGTTGGCGCGGGGTCATGGAGATGTCCTTGGGAACCAGGGTAACTCAGGGAGTCGCCAGGAGTTCCGGCAACGAGCTGACGACCATCGCACTTTGGAGCATTCGGTCCAGGTGGTCGAGGTCCGTCTGGCCGGTCAGCAGTGCCCGCGCGGTGTCGTCCGGCGGGCCGAACTTGGTCGTGCCTTGCAGGAGCAACGCCCGCTGCATGCCTCGGATTTCAGCCTGCTCCATCTGGTACTGCCATGTCAGCGATTGTCGGATCACTTCATCTCTCCTGAAATACGGTGCCACTTGGTCCTGGGTGAGGTGCAACCCCGTCAGTTCGTACAGGCATTTCCAGAGTCGGTCCCCTCGCTCGGGAGTCGCCTCGGCGGCGAGGCGTTCGTGGATGCGTCGGATGATCTCCGGTAGTGCCTGTTCTCTCGTCAACTCTGGGGCCAACTCGCCGAGCGGGGCGAGCGGTAGCAGGCCCAGACCAGCGGTCAACAGCTCCTCGGCGGGGCGCTCCCCGATCCGCACGACCTCGGGGACGAATCGCATCGATCCCTGTCAGGCCGGATCGAATATTGTACGCCTTGCTCGAGTCTCGAATCGCTGTCGCGCGATCGGAGCGAGAGGACGACGCTGTGAACCGGCACGCCATGTTCGCGGTAGAGCAGTAGATTATAGGTGAAGACGCGCAGGAGCGTCTCCTGAGGGTCTCTGCGAGTCTACAGTCCCCCTGTCGCTGCCGCTCGTGACCGACTCCCTGGAACCTGCCCACTCGCCGCTCTTGCCTACCCGCTATCCAGTCTTATCTCGCAATCTTGCAACTGAGGTGGTGAGAGGGGCGCAAGGGCACATCCCGATGACAACGGCAGGAAGGTTGGCCACAGCGTTCATTGATCAGATTCAGGCTGGCATCCGGGATAGGCTTGTCAGGGGAACACCGCTCGAGCCGACGGTCGAGCGTGCGGCGGATCAAGGTCGGGTGACTGGGAACACGCACTGGCAGAGGGGTGGAAAACCAGAGGTGCGACGAAAACGAATTCGGCCCCATGAAGAGGCGTTTCGTGGATCCTCTTGATGATCTCGAGCTCGAGACGCCGGCAAGGGGCGACGATTTTCCTACTTCTCCGAGCTGTTACCGGAAGTGCGTCAAGAG
>JANXSH010000833.1 GCA_025356615.1 Planctomycetia bacterium
ATATCATCCGCAGATTGCGCAGATTCCACAGATTAAAACAGAATGAAATGCTTTGTCTTTAATCTGTGGCATCTGCGCAATCTGCGGATGATATCTTTGAATTCTCTGAGGTTGGTTCTTCTTCGTATCGAGGTTCCTCCGCGATGAACGTCAACAACCTTCAGGGGGTCGCCGAACAGGTCGTCCGCCGCGCCGAACGACAAGGGCATGTCGTGGCGAAGGAGGTCCGCGAAGAACTCACGCGGGCAGGCCTCGACGACGCGCTTTGGAAAGATGTCCTCGCCCTCGCCCGGTCCTCGTTGAGCTACCGCAACGGGCGCTACCACTACTCGGCCCCCGTCAGCGACCGGGTTCGCGCGGAGCAATCGCAGCAGCGCGACATCCAGTCCGCCGTGAGCCGCATCATCGAGCATCACCAATCGGGGGCAGGCCAGCCCGAACGGCGCGAACAGGGTCGTGTCGATTTCGTGCAGGTCGTCAAGGTCGTCACCGAAGACGAGCGCGAATTCACGCTCCTGACGCGCGACCTGTCCCCCACCGGGTTGCGGTTGATCGGCACGCGCCGCCTGCTCGGCCAGAAGGTTCGGGTCCTGATCCCCGCGCCGGAAGGCGGGCACCTCGATTTCGTCCTCCGCGTCCTGTGGACGTGCCCCGTCGGGGAAGATCTCATCGAAAACGGCGGGACGTTCCTGGAGATCCATCAGGCTTAGGGAAATCTCGAACGACTCACCACACGATCCGCACGTTGCCGTAGAACAACGTCCGCGTGAACCCCACATCCAGATCGACGTTGTTGTCCGCGCCGATGCGGAACTCCAGGTCCGGGATCGTCGGAAACGGGCGGAAGGCGAGGCCGACATCCGCGAGCAGGAGTTTGGCTGTCAGTGGACGCTGGGTAATGAGGGTGAGGTCGGCGAAGGCGTATACGAAATCGGGAATGAGGTCGAGAGCGAGGCTGCTGTCGAGGTATGCACTCGGTTTGAAGGTTCGACCATCGGCTCCGATGAGTTCCTTGGTCACGAAATAGCCGACGCCGACGAAGCGATACAGGCCTTTGTCGAAATCAGTGGTTGGCAGGTAGTAGCGATTCTCGAGCGCGAAGCCGTCGTTGTAGCCAAAGGGCCGGTCGAGGGTTGTTCCGCGGTTGAGGTTGTTGGAGGAATAGGCGTAGGCCCTCGCCTCGAATCGACCCGTGTAGTTCCAGGCGAGGCCGATGTCGAAGTCGAACTGGCGTTTGCTGAAGTCGAACTGGCCCTGATCGCCGTTGGTGATCCCCTGCGCCGCCTTCTGACCCCAGAATCGCGTCTCGACGAACAGGTAGACCTCGCGATTCTTGCTCAGGGCGACGTTGAGCAACAGGTTGATCGAGAAGAGAGGATCGTAGGGCACCCCGTTAGGCGCGATCTTGCTGCCAACAGGATAACCCGTGATTCCCGCCACTCCCCAAGTGCGTTGCCACAACCCTGGCGCGACCTCGGGGCTACCCCACGTCACGGGGTCGCAGGGATCGAAGATCGCCAGATCGAGACCGGAGGCCATCCCTTTTTGGTTCTGCACCGACAGCTTCATGTCAGCGGGAGCGGACTTCGGGCCGGAGTCCGGAGATACCGGCATCGGCCCCACGTCCGCCGTGAGCGAAGACTGTCCCTGGACGCCTTGTTGCAGCGCGACCAGCAATGCAACAGCGATCAAGGATCTAATGGGCATGACTCGTCTTTCCTTCCCGGATGCGACTAGAGAGTAAATACCGATCGATTCATCTCTGACTGAGGATTATTCGGCCATCCAAGCGGGCGAGGTCTCGCCCATCCTGTCCACTTTTTCACTTTCTTCGGATCTGTTCGGAACATCTTCTCCAGCTTACCGCGTCGAGCGCGTTTGGTTCCAGAACAGGATTGCGACGAGCGTCTTGGCGTCGCGGATCGTCCCGTCGAGCGCCCATTGCAAAGCCTGGTCCCAGCCTACCTTTTCGGCGACGATCTCTTCGCCCGGCTCCAGATCCTGCTCGCCGGGAGTCAGTTCCTCCGCGAGGAAGAGGTGCGTCACCTCGTCGAGTACCCCCGGAGAGGGGTAGAACGACAGCAACTTGCCCAGCTTGCCGGCGCGGTAGCCCGTTTCCTCGGCGAGTTCGCGGAGCGCCGCCTCGTCGAGCGGCTCCCCCGGCTCCAGGGTTCCCGCAGGGATCTCCCAGATGGTGTCGCCTACTGTAGAGCGATAGTTGCGCAGCAGGCAGACGTGGTTCGCGTCGATCAGCGGGAGGATCGCCACCGCGCCGGGGTGCATGACGATGTCGCGACGAACGGGACGCCCCGCCGAGTCGGTCGTCTCCTCGATCGCCACGCGAATCTTCCGGCCTACGTGAACGATGGTCCGGGTCATGGTTCGAGACTCCTGGGTGATCATTGGCCGAGGCGATCCGGCCCCATTTCGGGGGCCGCCCGCCCCGGCGGATTGCGCGGAACTGATTGCATGCTACCCCCCGCGATGATAGAATCGATTATACGGCGTGCAATGAGTTCCGCACCCAGCGAGCCGCTTCGATGCAAGAACCTTTTTCCTGGACCACCCTCTCGTTCCCCATGGGGCGAGTGTTCGGCATCACGATCCGCATCCACTGGCTCTTCCCCTTCGTGGCGCTGGGGTGGATCCTCCATGTCGCGTTCTATAAGGCTCCCGACGGATTTACCCTGCCGGAGGGCGCGTGGATCGATGCCTCGATCTTCATGCTCATCCTCTTCCTTAGCGTCCTGTTGCACGAGTTCGGCCACTGCTTCGCCGCGCGGGCGACGGGCGGCGACGCCCACGAGGTGTTGCTCTGGCCTCTCGGCGGCCTCGCCTTCGTCGATCTGCCGGCCCGGCCCCGGTCGCACCTCCTGACGGCGGCGGCTGGCCCGGCGGTCAACGTCTTTCTCGCCGTCGGGGCCGGGCTGCTCCTGCTCGTCTGCGAGAAGCAACCCATCCAGCCGATCTGGAACCCACTGCCCAACGGCTTCCCCTCTCGGGCGGAGAAGAAGATCGACGGCAAAGTGATCCTTATCGACGGCAAAGCAACCCTCGAAGTAACCCTCTCGCCTTGGTCCGGCGACGACATCCCCCTGCCACCCTATTCGCTGCCGGTCTGGCTGGCCCGCGTCTGCTGGGTCAACTACTTCCTCGCCGCCTTGAACCTCGCCCTGGTCGGCTTCCCCCTCGACGGCGGGCGCATCCTCCAGGCGTCGCTGTGGCCGTCGCTCGGCTATCGCCAGAGTATGCTCTTCGCGGTGTTCGCAGGCTTCGGCGTCGTCTTCGTGGTGGGCCTCTACTCCATCATCCAGGCGTCGGTCCTGGCCCTGGGGCTGGCGTTGTTCATCTACATCGCCTGCCAACGGCAGTGGGTCGTCCTCGAGACCGGCGGCGAGGACGGGGCGCTGGGCTACGACTTCTCCCAGGGCTACACCAGCCTCGAGCGCGACCCCGTGCAGGCGGCCCCGACGAAGCCGCGCGTCGGCTGGTGGCGGCGCTGGGTCCAGCGACGCACCGCGAAGCGCATCCAGCGCGAGGCCGAACAGCGCGAGTCTGACGACCGCCGCCTCGACGAACTCCTCGACAAGGTCCACCGCGAGGGCCAGGGGTCGCTCAACGACGAGGAGAAGCGATTCATGAAGCGCGTCAGCGACCGCTTCAAGAACAGGAAGGACTAGCCGGCCTCATGTCTGGACCACTCATCACCCCGCGCACCTTGCAGGGGTTCCGCGACTACCCGCCCGCGCTGATGATGCCGCGCGAGCGATTGTTGGAGACGGCCCGCCGCGTCTACCGCTCCTACGGCTTCGCGCCGATCGACACCCCCGCGCTGGAGTACGCCGAGATCCTGTGCGGCAAGGGGGGCGACGAGACCGACAAGCAGATGTATCGCTTCCTGCACGGCAAGCACGACGTGGCGCTCCGCTTCGACCTGACGATCCCCTTCGCCCGATTCGCCGCGATGCACGTCGGCGAATTAGGCACGCCCTTCAAGCGCTACGCGATGGGTCCGGTCTGGCGCGGCGAGCGCCCCCAGGCGGGCCGCTACCGCGAGTTCTGGCAGTGCGACTTCGACACCATCGGCACTACCTCCAACGCCGCCGACATCGAGGTAGCCCTCGTCATCCACGACCTGATGACCGCGCTCGAAGTCGGCGATTTCCAGATCCGCGTCAACAACCGACTCGTCCTCAACGGCCTGTTAGAAGAATTCGGCATCGCCGCCCACTCGACCGGCGTCCTGCGCTGCCTGGACAAACTCGGCAAGGTGAACGCCGATGAGGTGGCTACCGAAATGGTCCAGAAGGCTGGCATCACGAGCGATCAAGCCCGTCAAGTGTTGGCACTCGCTTCGCTCGAGGGTAGCAACGCCGACATCCTGAACCGACTGAGCCAAGACTTCGGCACGAACGCGAAAGCCGCCGAGGGCATCGGCAAGCTCCGCGAGCTGCTCGCCGCGACCCGCACCGCAGGCATCCGCGAGGACGCCATCCGCCTCGACCTGTCGATCGCGCGCGGCCTCGACTACTACACCGGGACGATCTACGAGACGTTCCTCCTCGGCAGCCACCCGACCGCCGACGGCGAGAAGCCGCGCGCGAGCTACGGGAGCGTTTGTTCAGGAGGCCGCTACGACAACCTCGCCGGTCTATATACTAAACAAACGTTGCCTGGAGTCGGCGCTTCGCTCGGCCTCGATCGGCTCCTCGGCATCCTCGAGGCGTCGAAGGTACTGCCGAAGGTCTCGACGCCCGCGCCGGTGCTGATCGTCCAGTTCCTCGGCGAACGGGTCGGCGACTATCAGCGTCTCGCTCGCGTCCTCCGGGCGGTGGGCATCGGCGCGGAGGTGTATCCCGACCCGGTCAAGATCGGTAAGCAACTCCAGTACGCCAGTGATCGCGGCTTCCGCGTCGCGGTTGTCGCCGGCAGCGCCGAGTTCGAGCGCGGCGAGTGGAAGGTGAAGAATCTGGCTTCGCGCGAGGAGAAGGCGGTTCCTGAATCCGGCATCGTCGAAGCGGTGCGTGCGGCGCTGTTGTAGAGGCTCATCCGCATGGACAGCAACAACCATTATGAAGTGGCATTCGCGAGCTACCTGCACGCGCAGCGGTTGTGTTACGTCGCCGTGGACGAGAGTCGGCGGTCCCTCGCCGACGAGACGCCGATCAAGAGTCTCGATTTCCTCGTCTTCGGCCCTGATGGTGTCCGGCTGGTCGTGGACATCAAAGGGCGGCGATTCCCCGGCGGCCCGCCGTCCCGTCCGCGCCGCGTCTGGGAGTGCTGGGCGTTTCAGGACGACATCGATGGCCTCGAGCGCTGGGCCGACCTCGCCGGGCAGGACTATCGCGGCCTACTCGTGTTCGCCTACCTGCTCCATCCCTCGATCGAATTCGCCGCCGACACGCCGGACCTGTTCGCGTTCCGAGGCAAGCGTTACCTGTTCCGCGCCGTCGATGTGAACGACTACCGCGAACACATGCGCGTCCGCAGCCCGAGTTGGCAAACCGTCACCCTGCCGCGCAACGCCTTTCGCGCCCTGGTCCGCCCGCTCCGCGACTTCCTGCATCCCTGCGTCACCTCCTCCGACGTGCCCTTTTAAAGGAGCTAACCACAGAGGCACAGAGGGCACAGAGAGCAAACACGGAGAGGAGTATAGAGCAAAGCAAGAGGATGAGTGATTCTCTCTTCGTACTGTGTTTCTTCTCTGTGCCTCTGTGCCTCTGTGGTTAGTAAGTATTGATATATGAAGCATCTGAAACTCGCCGTTCGCCTCGAATCGCTGGGCCTACCGTTGCGGAAGGCGTTCGCCGAGGCGTCGCGCATGGGCGTCGTCGGCGTGCAGATCGACGCCGTCAGCGAATTGTCCCCGATGAAGCTGTCGGACAGCGGGCGGCGCGAGTTCCGCAGCCTCCTGCGGTCGTACAACCTCGAGCTGACCGCGCTGGGCTGTCCGCTGCGTCGTGGCCTCGAAAGCGCCGAAGACCAGCAGCAGCGCCTGGAGCAAGTGCGGCAGGTGATGGCCCTGTCGTCCGAACTCGGGCCGCGCCTCACGATCGTCTCGGCGGGCCAAGTGCCCGAGGAGGCCGACACCCCGGAGGCGAACCGCCTGCGCGAGTCGCTACTCGACCTGGCCCGGCACGGCGACCGCATCGGGACGACGCTCGCGCTGGAGACGGGCCTCGAAACGGGAGCCGTCCTCGCCGCATACCTCAGCACGTTCGACACGGGCAGCCTCGGCGTGAACCTCGACCCCGCGAACCTGTTGCTCAACCGCTTCGACCCGATGGCCGCCGTCGAGGAGTTGCGCGGCTGGATCCGCCACGTTCATGCGCGCGACGGGCGTAAGGGGAGCGCCAGCCGAGCGGCTCGAGAGGTGCCCGTCGGCGCGGGCGACATCGACTGGTTGAGCTTCCTCGAGGCTCTGGAACACGCCGAGTTTCGCGGCTGGATCGCCGTCGATCGCGAGGAGGGCAACGACAAGCTCCGCGATGTGGAGGCAGGGGTCGGGTTCTTGCGGCGAATCATGGGGGCGTAGCAGGAAAAAGGACAGCACTCCCTTGAGAAAAAGCTGCCTGTCGGATAGACTACACAAACTTACCTTCCTATTTCGACTGTCGCAGTTCGGTTGCCTATGGACGCAAGTCGTAGTATTATGACCTCTGGTTCGCTTGAGTTACAAGGACTTACGTTGATCTCGAGCCAAAGTACGACAGTCGAACTATACTCGTCGCGGGGATGAATGACACACTTAGCCCGATGCGCGAGCGAGGGTTGAGTAAACAGCCTCCGATGTGGCCTGTTTCCCTCGCTTGCGCG
>JANXSH010000873.1 GCA_025356615.1 Planctomycetia bacterium
CGAGCCTACAGATAAACGGTTTCTCTGCATCTCGCCTTTCCGAACATGCTGCTTTCCCCTCCGGCTTTCGCCTTCAGGTGGGTTCGGTGACTCCGGGGTATTGCGTTCAACCCCGCCTGATTCATTCTGGGATCATCGATATTACCCCGGCCCGGAAGTATCGCAGTAATTAGCCCGACGCGCAAGCGAGGGATTGGGGTAGCCAGGCAAAAACCCTCGCTTGCGCGTCGGGCTAAGACTTCACTTCGTGATCTTCTTTCGGGCCGGGGTAATACATCCTCAACATGACCCAGGTTGTTTCGGCCAGAGCGTAGGTATTTTGGCGGTGTACCAACACACTCATTCTCATGCGGTTGTCGTCTTCGATCGACAGGGATGCGGGCAAGAGCAATTTACACGCGAGCAGTTAGAGGCTCGAGTCGAGGATGAATTGGCGGCGAATGGTTGGAAAGACCGAGCGGCGGTGATCGTGATCGACCCGGAACTCGAAAACTGGGTATGGAGTCGATCGATCCACGTTGCGACGGCGCTGGGATGGCGTGACCCGACCCTCGACGTTCGCGAGTGGTTGCTGGACCAGAATTATCTCGCGGACACCACCCAGTCGAAGCCGACTCCTCCCAAAGAAGCAATGGAGGCGGTCCTTCGGCACGCCCGAAAAGCCCGGTCTTCCGCCATCTACCGAGCGATTGCCAACAATGTCTCTCTCACGAGCTGCGACGACCCGTCGTTCGTAAAGTTTCGTCAGACGCTCCTGACATGGTTCGGCGCATGAAGGAGACACAGATCGGCGCGACAGCATTTCATTCGAACTGTTAGGGATTTCGGAACCCGCTCACAGCGCCGCCTGCAAGATCCCCTGAAGCCCCTCCAGCGTCACCTCGCGCGGGTTGACGCGCATGAGCCGCTTCAGAGCGAACGCCTTCTCGGCGAAGCCGCCCAGTTGCTCTTGTTTCACGCCCATCTCGCGCAGCCGGCCCGGAATGCCGATGTCGGCTTGGAGTTTCGCGACGGCGACGACGGCGCGTTCGGCGGCGGCTTCGGTGCCGAGGCCCGAGAGGTCCTCGCCCAGGAGGGCGGCGACCTTCGCGAAGGTCTTCGGACACGCGGGGAGGTTGAATCGCATGACGTGCGGCAACAGCAGGCCATTGCCCGCGCCGTGGGAGCAGTGGACCGCCCCGCCGAGGGGATATTCCAGTGCGTGGACGACCGCGACGCCGGAGTTGCTGAAGGCGAGGCCGCCGAGCGTGCCCGCGAGTGCCATTCCCTCGCGCGCCTCGAGATCCTGGCCGTTGGATACCGCGCGGCGCAGGAATCGGCCCACGAGGCCGATCGCCTTCTCGGCGAAGATGTCGGCCATGGGGTTCTTGCCCTGGTAGACGCTGCGTTCGCCGGCCGGCAGCGGGAAGCGCTCGTTGTCGATAGCGGTGTACGCCTCGACGGCGTGGGTCAGCGCGTCGATGCCACTGTCGGCGGTAACTTTCGCGGGGCAAGTCATGGTCAGAACCGGATCGACGATGGCGACGCGCGGGCGGAGGTGGTTGCTGAGCGTGCTGACCTTGATCGCGTTCTCCGTGTCGGTGAGTACCGCCGCCGCGCTGACTTCGGAGCCGGTGCCCGCAGTCGTCGGCAGGCAGATGAGCGGCATGATCGGGCCGGGCACCCGGCTGTCGCCGAAGTACATGCTCGGCGTGCCGCCGTGCGTGAGGACGAGTGCCGTGATCTTGGCCAGGTCCATGTTGCTGCCTCCGCCGAGGCCGAGGACTCCGTCGGGGCGGAAGTCGCGGCCGACGCCGATGGCGCTGTACGCGGCCTTCAGCGAAGGCTCGGGTTCTCCGCCGGTGAAAAGCTCTACGTTCACTCCTGCTTCACTCAGCGCGCCGTGGACCGGATCGACGGTCCCCGCCGAGACGAGGATCGGATCGGTGATGAGCAGGACGCGCTTCAAGCGCAACTCCATCGCGACCTCGGCGAGGTGCTGGGTCGAGTTCTCCCCGAAGAAGAGCTGGTTTGCCGAATGGAAGGTCCAGGTAGTGCGCATGGGTGATGCCGCATTCTGATGGGGCGAACGAGTGATCGAAAACGATTCATCGTTATTGTCGCGGATGGGGCCGATGGGGTCAACCGCTCGCGGCACGGGTCAATCAACAAGAGGCAGTTCGGAAGGATCTTCTGGATACTACTTCTTCACCTCCTTGTCTTCCAGCGCGAGTACCTTCCCCTTGGGGTCGAACTTGACCTCGACCGTCTTCTTGTCCTTGGTGACGAGGAGTACCTCGTAGCTCAGTTCCTTGCCCTTCGTGACCTCCTCAGCCTTCTTGATCGTGGCCTTGGGGTACTTCTCGTCGAGCGCCTCGGTCACTTCCTTGGGCAGATCCTTCGCCGCGATCTCCTTCTCGACCTCAGTGATCTCCCCTTCGGGCGTCGCCGTCACCTGGACGTTCTGGGCGCCGTCCTTGATCGTGACCTCGTAGACGGTCTTCTTGTCCTCGATCTCCTTCGAGGCGCTGACCACCTTTGCCTTGGGGAACTTCTTCTTGACCGCGTCCGCGACGGCCTTGGGCAGATCCTTCAGCGGCACTTTTTCCTCGTCGGCCCGCACTGCCAGCGACGGCACGGACAACAGGGCACAGACCGACAGGATGACGATACCTCGAAACATGGTAGCTCCTTCGCGACTAACGGGGATTGGGTGTCGGACCTCGGACCGCAACACGATGCCCGGTCCATGTCCGACGAGGAGATCTTATCAAGCCGGAGTGAAGGAGATGAGAGGCGAAGATAAAATCGTCTTCATCAAGGAGTCCGACTCTCCTTCCTGGGTCGCGGCCCGTTCCCGCATTGCCATCCCGATCACGGCGGGATACATCGATCAAGGCTAGCTCCTCCAAACTCTCCGGGAGACCAACGCATGACCCCCTCCTCGCGCCGCGACTTCATCGAGACCTTGGCGGCGGGATCCGCCCTGTTGAGTGCCTCGAGCTACGCCCAGGCCGCAGGGGCGAACAAGCGCCTCTCCTTCGGCGTCATCGGCTGCGGGGGCATGGGCACGGGCCACCTCAGTAGCCTGGTCAAGCGCGGCGAGAAGGACAACGTCCGCGTCCTCTCGGTCTGCGATGTCTATCAGCGCCGACTCACGCGCGCCAGGAAGATCAGCGGCACCGAGGGGTTCCTCGACTACCGCAAGGTACTCGAGAACAAGGACATCGACGCCGTCCTCATCGCCACGCCGGACCACTGGCACGGCAAGATTTCCATCGAGGCGATGGAGGCGGGTAAGCACGTCTACGTCGAAAAGCCGATGACCCACACCGTCGAGCAAGCGCTGGCGGTTCGGGATACGGTTCGGCGGACGAAGAAGGTGCTGCAAGTCGGCCCGAATGCGACCGCGGGCGACGGGTACTGGCAGGCCCGCAAGGCGATCGAGGCCGGGCGCATCGGCAAGGTGACATGGGCACAGGGCAGCTACAACCGCAACGCCCGCACCTGCCTGTTCAACACCCACCAGAGGATCGACCCCACCGCCGGGCCGAGCAAGACGGGGGAGGACTACATCGACTGGGACCAGTGGTTGGGTCACAAGTTCGGCCTGGCCCCCAAGATCGAATGGAACGCCGAACACTTCTTCCGCTTCCGCAAATACTGGCCCTACAACGGCGGCGTCGCCACCGACCTGCTGTACCACAAGCTCGCCCCGCTCCTGATCACCCTGGCCGGCCCCAACGGTGCCTACCCGCTGCGCGTCAACGCCTCGGGCGGGCAGTACGTCGAGAAGGACGGCCGCGACATCCCCGACACGTTCCTCATGACCGCCGACTACGCCCAGGAGTTCTCCCTCTTCCTCGTCAGCACGCTGACGAACGACACGCAGCTCCCCGACCGCGTCTACGGGAAGCACGGCACGATGGACCTCGAAGGCACCCCGTCCCTGCGCTTCAACGGGGACATGAAGGAGGAGTTCCGCAAGGCCAACGGCGGCAAGGATGAGGCCAAGCTGACTCTCCAGGCGCGCCCCGACATGGTGGGGAACTTCCTCGACGCGATCCGCAACGGCGCGGTCCTGCACTGCAACGCCGAGTTGGGTGCCGCGACGATGGTCGCGATCAAGCTCGCCGTCGAATCGTATCGGCACAAGAAGACGATGGTCTGGGACGCCAAGAAGGAAAAGGTGGTGAGCTGAAATGAAACCCGCATCCATTTGCCTCGCGCTCCTGCTGACCGCGACTCACGCACCGGCCGCAGACAACGAGCTGACCGCGAAGGAGAAGGCGGACGGTTGGGTCCTCCTCTTCGACGGCAAGTCCCTCGACGACTGGATGACCTCCGGCGGCAAGCCGAGTAAGACGCCGATCGAACACGGATCCATCAACCCCCACAAGTCCGGCGGGTACATGATGGTCCACAAGAAGCAGTGGTCGAACTACGTCCTGTCGCTGGATTACAAGATCAGCAAGGGGTGCAACAGCGGCATCTTCGTCCACACCTACTCCCTGAAGCCGAGGCCCGGCAAGGACGTCGGCTTCAACGGCCTGGAGATCGCCATCGACGACACGCCGGGGGCGGGCTTCCACGACACCGGCGCGATCTACGACCTGGTCAAGCCGGCGAAGCAGGCCCAGAAGCCCGTCGGCGAGTGGAACCACATCGAGATCACCTGCGATAAGACCAGCATCGCCGTGACGCTCAACGGCGAGAAGGTGACGCGCATGAAGCTCGACGAGTGGAAGAAGGCCAATGAGCGCCCCGACGGGACCGCGCACAAGTTCGACATCGCCTACAAGGACCACCCGCGCAAGGGATTTATCGGCCTGCAGGATCACGGCTCGCCTTGCTGGTTCAAGAACATCAAGATCAAGCCCCTCGCGAAGGCGAAGCCGTGACCCGAGGCGGAAGAATTGGGGTGCAACTCGTCGGCCGGGCGGATAAGATACACGAGCGAACGCCTCCCACCCGACGATCACGCCCCCGAGGAATCGCTGGATGTTCTCCCTGCACGATCGACCCGCGCGGCTCTGTGACGGCATCAGTCGGCGCGAATGGCTGCGCGTCGGGGGTCTCAGTGCGCTAGGTCTGTCCCTCCCCACGTTGCTCGCCGCTGCGGAGAATCGCTCGGCGGCGCGTTCCTTCGGCAGGGCCAAGAACGTCCTCTTCCTCTGGCTCCAGGGCGGTCCGCCGCAGCACGAGACGTTCGACCCGAAGCCGGACGCCCCGGTAGAGATTCGAGGCGAATTCCAGTCGATCCAGACGAACATCCCAGGGATTCGATTCGGCGAGTTGCTGCCGCGCACGGCGGCAATCGCCGACAAGATCGCCGTCGTCCGTTCCCTCTGCACGCACAGCGATGTACACGACGCGAGCGGATACTGGGTGTTGACGGGACGCAAGTACGTCGGCCAGGAGTCCCGGCTGATCAGCCCCACCGACTGGCCCTACCTCGGCTCCGTCGTCCGCATGCTGAAGCCGAGCAAGGCGTTACCGGCCTACACCTCGGTCTGGCTGCCCGAT
Source organism: Planctomycetia bacterium (assembly GCA_025356615.1). Classification (GTDB taxonomy): domain Bacteria; phylum Planctomycetota; class Planctomycetia; order Gemmatales; family Gemmataceae; genus JANXSH01. The sequence goes on from JANXSH010000873.1 coordinate 5,506, forward strand.
GTGATGCGCCTCAACGATAACGTCATGCCTGCCGGACAGACGGCGGGGTTCCTCGGCAAGCGCTGGGAGCCGCAGCGTGTCATCTGCGACCCGTCTGCCCCCGGCTTCGAGGTCACGGGGCTGACGCTGCCGCCGGAGATGACGCCTTTGCGCCTCTCCGGTCGGCGCAAATTGCGCGAACAACTGGAGTCGCACTTCGACAAGGTCGAGCGCGGCACTGCCCTGGCGGACTACGACCGGCACACCCAGGACGCATTCGGGCTGATCTCTTCCGGCAAGGCCCGCGCGGCGTTCGACATCTCCAAGGAACCGAAGCGGTTGCGCGAGCGCTACGGCCTGAACAAGTGGGGGCAAAGTCTGATCCTCGGTCGGCGGCTGATCGAGGCCGGGGCGAGAATGGTCCACGTCAACTGGCCGCGCGAGGGCGGCGACGAGGCGGTAGCCAACCCGCTGTGGGACACGCACGCCCAGAACGCCGACCGCCTCCAGGATGTCCTCTGCCCGATGTTCGACATCGGCTTCACCGCTTTGATCGAAGACTTGGACCAACGCGGCCTCCTGAGCGAGACGCTGGTCGTCGCCGTCGGTGAGTTCGGTCGCACGCCAAAGATCAACGCCCAGGGCGGACGCGACCACTGGGGCCACGTCTTCAGCCTCGCGCTGGCCGGGGCCGGGATCAGCGGCGGGCAGGTCTACGGATCCAGCGACAAGATGGGAGCGTACCCGCGCGACAACAAGACGGAGCCGCAAGACCTGACCGCCACCATCGTCCACCTGCTCGGCATCGACCATCACGCGATGTTCCCAGACGCGACCGGCCGGCCGTTCCACGTGACGACGGGCGAGCCGATCGCCGCCCTCCTCGGCGACCGCCCCGCGACGTTCGAGCGCGTCCATCCTACCGGGAACCTCGCCCTCGTCCCCGGCTTCTCGAAAGACCATCTCCTCGACGGCGGCTTCGACGAGATGCCACTGACCGCCATCGCCGGCGGGAAACGACTCAAAGGCTGGCGTGCCATGCCCTTGGTCGAAGCGGGCGCGAAAGGCCTCGACTTCGGGGTACGATTGCTGGACGGCGTCCATGCCCTGCCGCGCTCGGGCAAACGCCACGCGGCCATCGGCTACGGCCTGACCGGACCGTGCGTCGTCGGCACCCTGAAGGAGGGCAGCTCGGCCCTGCTGACGCAGACGTTGCGCAACCCACGCGCAGGGACGTACACGATCACCGCCTACGTCTGCGGCGGCGGGGTGGCGGCGGACTATCGCGCATTCCTCGACCAGTTCCGCTGCCGGCTGGTCCTGTTCGGCTACCGCGACCTGAGCAAGGATCCGACGGTGGGCCGGCGCGAATTCGACTCCGTCGTGTTCACCCCGGCCTTCGCGGACAAGCCGGGCGGCTACCAGAAGGTGACGCTGACGCGCAAACTCCGCAGCCAGGACGGCGGGGCGAGCGAGATCGAAATGGGCGTCGGCGTGGCGATCCTCGTCGAGAAGAAGACGCCCGGCGGGTTCGCCGTCGTGGCGGGGCGGCGGGCGTTCCTGCGCGTCGATGACATGACGTGCGATTTCGTGCCCCGGCCTCGCAACGACGACGTGACGGTGTGAGATCGTCGGCGAAAACTTTGCCCACCCGGCGGGAGCGTCTTCGTTCCCGCATCGAGGACGAGCCGGAAGCGTGAGCCACGGATTCCCTCCATCCGTCGCTCACGCTTCCGGCTCGTTGCGTTCGCGGGGCCGGATTCGCTGGCATTCTCACAACCCCTTCATCTATAATTCACCTATCCTTCGCCCTCTCGAGGAGATTCTGGAGTTCGGCCCATGACGATGCCCCGACTGCGCGTACCGATCGTCCTCGTCCACGGCCTGTTCGGCTTCGCCCAACTGCGCATCGGGCCGTGGATCCTGGCCGACTACTTCCACGGCATCCCCCAGGCGTTGGGCGCGGCGGGCAATCGCACCTTCGTCGCGCGACTCAGCCCGACGCACGGCATCGCCGCGCGGGCGGCCCAGTTGCGGCACTTCATCCAGGCGAAGTCGCCCGACGAGCCGGTGCATGTGATCGCCCACAGCATGGGCGGGCTGGACGCCCGGCACATGATCTCGCGCCTGGGCATGGCCGGGCGTGTGCTATCCCTGACGACGCTCGGGACGCCACACTGCGGAAGCCCCTTCGCCGACTGGGCGCTGGGGCAGATCGGGAAGTTGGTCGCGCCGGTGTTCGGCACGCTGGGCCTCCCGCACCGGGCGTTCGACGACCTGACGGTGGCGCACTGCAAGGAGTTCAACGAGAGGACCGCAGACGTGCCCGGCGTGCGCTACTTCAGCGTCGCGGGACGGTTCCGGGCGACCTGGCGCAATCCCTCCTGGCACCTGTCGGCCCCGATCGTGGAGAAGGCTGAGGGCGCGTCGGACGGGGTCGTCTCGATCCAGTCCGCGACCTGGGGCGAGAGCCTGGACGTGTGGGAGGGGAACCACATGAACCTAATCAACTTCCCCAACCGGCCCCACACGCTGGCGGGATACGCCTCCCTGCTGGAGCGCGTCCGAGGGATCGAGTAGGACTTCGAGGATCTTCTATCGTTACATGGCCCGGCACACGGATACCTATCCTCGGCCCCGGTGTTCGGGTAGTGCCAGGAACAGACGCAGGGCCGAGTAGAATTCCGAGGAAAGCGGATCGTTGTGGCCGCTGCCGGGCAACGTGAACAAGGTCGCGTTCGGGCCGCTGGCCTTCAGCAACCGCTGTCCGTGCGCGAAAGGAACCAGATGGTCGGCGTCGGCCTGGGCGATGAAAATCGGTCGTTTGCAGAGGGCGATCTTGGCCAGATTGTCGAAGCGATTCCTGATCAGACAACGGACGGGGAGCCAGCCTAGATGATCCTGGGCCATATCGGGGATCGACGTGAAGGTCCGCACCAGGATGAGAGCGCGATGCGGCCGACGGCTGGCCAGTTCGACCGCGACCCCACCCCCGAGCGATTCGCCGTAGAGCAGAAGGTTCTCGGGTGCCAGTCCTTGGGACCGGACCAGCCAGTCGTAAGCGGCGTCCGCAGCCGCATAGCAACCCACCTCGCTGGGGTGGCCTTCGCTTCGTCCAAAGCCGGGATAGTCGAAGATGAGTATCGACTCATCCAAAGTCTCCCGAAGCTCCCACACCGGCCATGCCCGGCTCTCCAGATTGCCCGCGTTGCCGGGGCAGTAGAGCAAGGCCCCCTTCGAGCCGGTTCGCTCGCACCAGCGGGCGTGGACCATCGCCCCGTCCGGGGTCCGAAACTCGATGTCCTGGAAGGCCGATTCCGCAGGGAGTGGTTTCTTTTCGGATCGAACCGGATGGTACACCAATCCGTCTTCGAGGCTGCAACAGCCGAGCAGACCGAAAAGTGATCTCGACCACGACACCAAAAGAATGAATGGACGGATCATCGGCCAGACCTCGAGCGTCCCAAGTGTAGTGCGGAATCAGGGTGGCTCATATCCCGATCGCTGAGAGTTCGCAATACGGCTTCCGCGATACGAAAGTCTCGCTGCCCCGAATTCGATAGCCTGAATATCGCGGGGAGTATTTCATCGACAACTTGCCGAAGATCATGGGCATCCTGATGGCGATCGTGGGTACGGATTAGGGATCGTCCCCGTTACATCCCCGTTACACCTTTCGCACCCCGATCGGTTACAATCATCCCGGACGAGTCGTCTTTACCCGCAAGACCTCTCTTCCCTTGCCGATCCGGGACACTCTCATGCGATCTCCGCGTATCATCGTCGTCGAAGACGAACCCGCCATCCGCCGGGGCGTCGTCGATGCCCTGCGCCTGTCGGGCTATGAGGTCGGCGGGGCCGCCGACGGCGTGCGCGGCCTCGCCGCCGCGTCGAGCGCCGACACCGATCTGGTGCTGCTCGACCTCATGCTGCCGCGCAAGGACGGCCTGGAGGTCTTGCGCGAACTGCGGCTCATTCGGCCCACGGTGCCCGTCATCATCCTGACGGCGCGCGGGAGCGAAGACGACCGCGTTCGCGGCCTGCACATGGGTGCGGACGACTACGTCGTCAAGCCGTTCTCCGCCCGCGAGCTGCTCGCGCGCGTCGAGGCGGTCCTGCGGCGGACCCCCTCCCGGCCCCCGGCGGTCTACAGCCACGCCCGGCTCGGGCACGGGCAGATCGACCTCGAGCGTCGGGAGGTCACCTGGGCGGTGGGCCGGCGCTCCGACCTGTCCGAGACGGAATGCGGCATTCTCGCCTTCCTACTCTCGCACCGCCAGCGAGCGGTTTCGCGCGACGAGATCCTGTTGCGCGTCTGGGGCATCGAACCGATCGGCGTCGAGACGCGAACCATCGACATGCACATCGCCCGACTGCGGACGAAGTTACGCGACCCCTCGGGACAGGACACGCCCGAGGCGATCCTCACGGTCCGCGCGCACGGCTACATGGCCGGGCCGGACCTGTGTCCGGCGGAGATGGTCCACTGATGATCGACGTGTTGTGGGGCAGACGGGGCAGCGTGGCGGGGTTCGTCGTCGTCCTCGTCCTGGTCAGCGGCGGTCTTGCCGGGGTGACCCGCGCCGCCTTGCGCGTCGAGCAAGAACAGTTGACCCAGAAGGCGATGTCCGACCGATCCGACAGCCTCCGCCTGGCCCTGTGGCGGCTCGACAGCCGGATCAGCACCATCCTGGCGCGCGAAGACAGCCGACCCTTCAACCACTTCGCCGCCGTCTTCGCGCCGCCTGCGGCCTATGACGCTTCCGGTTCCCCCTGGCCCTCGGGGAGCGTGTTGGAGTCTTCGCCCCTGTTGAACGCCGAGTTGCCCTCCTGGATGCTGTTGCATTTCCAGACCGATGCGCGGGGGTGGGAATCGCCCCAGGTGCTTTCGCCGAGCCTGCGACGCTGGCTGAGTCGGGCCACGGGCAAGACGCAGCCCCTCAACACCACGCCTGAGCGCGACCGGCTCCTGGGCGAACTCGGCAAGTCGCTGCCCGTCGAAACGCTGTTGGCGCATGCCCGCCGACACACCAGCCCCGCCATCGTCAGCGACCGCACCTTGCTCCCCCGCCCGGTGAACTCCCTCGAGGTGGTGGGCAACGATGCTTACCGGAACAACAATGAAGGTGGCCAGGGGTCGCAAGAGTTCTTTCAGCGGGCAGGCAATCAGTCCAAGTTGGTGAACAACTACAACACGCAGAACTCTCTCAATGTCGATAAGGAAGTTGCTTTACTCAATTTTTGTCGCAACGGCGAGGAGTGGCTGATCCAAACACCCCAGACGTTGGCAAACTCCGTCGAAGCGGCGAAGAAGAGCAGGGATGATTCTCTCGCCAAGGGGACACCCTCGACATCGACATCGATCAACAGAACTAGCCGTTGGCCCGAGACAAACTTGGCTTTCCAATACTCACCCTATTTCAACATGCTCGCGCCGATGAATCGGTCCCGCTCTACCGCCGAGGTCAAAGTCAGCATGAGTCCGATGGTCGGCGTCTGGCTGCCTGGCAAGACCCAGGAGGAACGGCTCGTCGTCCTGCGTCTCGTCCATGTCGAACGGAAAGAAGTGTGTCAGGGGATCATCCTCGACGATGTCGCGCTCCGCAAATTGCTCGCCGAGGAGGTCGCGGACCTCTTTCCCGAGGCGCGCGTCTTGCCCTCGAAGGATCCCGAGGACCAGGATTTGGCGCTTACCATGACGACCTTGCCCCTGCGCCTCGACCCCGGCGCGGAGGCAGAGCCGACCTCCCCCGGCTGGACGACCCTCCGCGTCGGGCTGAGTCTGGCGTGGGCCGCCGCCATCGTGGCGCTGCTCGCGGTCGCCCTGGGCGGCTGGTCGCTCATCGACCTGTCGGAGCGGCGCATCCGCTTCGTCTCCGCCGTGACTCACGAGTTGCGGACACCGCTGACGACGCTCCGGCTCTACCTCGACATGCTCCTCGGCGGACTCGTCAAGGCCGAGCCTAAGCGCCAAGAGTACCTCGAGACGATGGACGCCGAAACGGGTCGCCTGGTGCGACTGGTCAACAACGTCCTCGACTTCTCGCGACTGGAACGCCACAACCCGAAGCTATCCCTCTCCTCGCACGGGGTCGAGGAAGTCCTCGCGCCCGTCGTCGCCGCCTGGGGCCTCCGCTGCGTGCAGGCGGGCAAGCGCCTCGAACTCGACAACCAGATCGCGGCGGGGGTGTGCGTTCGCACGGACGCCGCGCTCCTCGGACAGGTGTTGAGCAACCTGATCGACAACGCCTGCAAATACAGCCGTGACGCGGAAGACCCTACGATTTGTCTCCGCGTCCACCGGGACGGGAAGCGACTCCTCTTCGAAGTCAGTGATCGCGGGCCGGGCGTTCCGGCGAGTGAGCGGCGAACCATCTTCCGGCCCTTCCGCCGTGGCCGCGAGGCCGACGCCACGACCGGAGGCGTCGGCCTGGGGCTGGCGCTAGCGTGCCGGTGGGCACAACTGCTCGGCGGAAGACTCACGCTCGAATCGCCCCCCGAGGGCGGCGCGTGTTTCCGCGTCGAGTTGTCAGCGGAGTGAGTGTCAAGGTAGAGGGGTCATTCTATCAGAGGCGATTCCTCGAGGTGAATTACTCGTCTAACCTGAGTATTGCTTTCCGGGTCTGCTCGCTAACGGATGGTGAATCCGCTCGAAGAGGATGCTCCACCCAGGATTCGCCCTTTGGTCTCCATGCCTTCGATATCGCTCTGGCGTTCACTGCACGAGCGGGTAGAATCATGGGTATGAGTGAGCTTCCCGTCCACCCATCCGACCCACTCCAGCCTCAGCGCTGCGCGGAACTGCTCGCGGCTCTGGCCGCGCCGGAGCGGCTGGAGATCGTGCGCTTCCTCCGCGACGGGCCGCGCAACGTCGGCGACATCGCCGAGATGCTCCATACGAAGATGGTCAACACGTCGCACCACCTCGGCGTCCTGAAGTCGGCTGGCCTGATCCGGGGCGAAAAACGCGGGCGCTTCGTGTTCTACTCCGTCATGCCCGGCGTGCTGGAACTCGACCCCCTTGCCAGCCTCGACCACGTCAACCTCGGCTGCTGCCGCCTGGAGTTGCCCACCCATCCGAAGGACGATCCAGAATAAGGGGTCGTTTCACGCCTGGCGAACGGGGGGAGTAAATTCGCTGTGTTCTATGCCGCACTCGGGTAGCTCATGCACTTCGCTCGCAGCCCGTAAGGACCATCCGATTCCCTGGAGGACGCCCCACCAGGCCAGGGCGAAGATGAGGTAGGCGTGCAGGAGGAAGGCCGCCATCAGGAGGCCAGCGGCGAACATCACCAACACCGCCGCGAAGAACTTTCGGCTTATGGCGAAAGTCATCACCAGGAAGCCGAACGACGCGAGCGACGCCATCGCCGGGAACATCTCGAAGAACACATGGCCCCTGAGCGTGTTCATCGAGCCGAGGTTGAACGCCAGCAAGAAGTAAGCGATCCAGACCCGCGTGATGAAGCGAGACAAAGGCGTAGGCGGCTCCGCCGACGGCCCACCGGAGAGGCGAAAGATCAGGGCCATGCCGACCAGCTCGCCGATCCAGATCGCGAGGTAGCCGGCCGATTCGTGGTAGTCGCGAACGACGGTCAGGTAGTAGCACGCAGCGAACGCGAAAAGGTGCAACCAGCCGACGAGGGCGAGCGACCGGCCCCAGTGGCGTTCCTGGCACTGCCTCCAGAGTCGGGCGAGCTGCGAGGGAGTGAATACCTCCTCCCACACGCTCGGGACGGACTTGCTCATAATGGATAGCGACGATAGGGTGAAGGGATCCGCGAATCACTTCAAAATAGCCTCGTTGGGAAGATTGGGTAATATCAACCCGAGTAAATCCGACAAGAGGGCGGATGCGAACCCATGCCAAATCCTCGGGACCGGCACGAACGGCATCTCCGTTTATCGGCTACGCAAGGTGGATCGCGCTCGGGTCACCGCGAAATGATCGCGCGGACTCGTCTACCGTATGGCACCCGGATAGGATGAGCCAACGCGGCTGCATCGGGCCGGACGCGACCATACTCACGTCGAGAGGGTTGTCATGGATCTGAAG
>JANXSH010000880.1 GCA_025356615.1 Planctomycetia bacterium
CCCATTAGCCGCGTAGCGAGGCTCCCAGGGACCGGGCGCCCCAGTACTGAGGGGCGTCCCGGCCCAGAGCGTGCCTCCTCCAGTGCCGCAGCGGGCATACTTCTCGACGATCCCGATGGTATTGGACGCTCCATCCTTGAAGGAACCTGGGAGGCGTGCCCCATAGGTATTGTTCGTGAAGCCTGGAGTGTTGGGATCCCCGAACACCTCATTGTTGATCGCGTAGCTAGCCACGCCCCAGCCACTGCCGGATTCGATAGATGGTTCCGATGTCGGATCCGAAGGGCATCGATAGGGCTTGATGGGTTTGGTCGCCGGGGCCGATTGGCCGGGCGGAACGTAGTAGGCGTCCAAGTTGGTGTTATTGCCATTCGAATCGAAGATGTTGTCTTGCTCCATGAAGGGCAGCAGGAAGTAGAACAGGCTCCCCTGACTCAGACTACCAGGCGTGCTAAACTTGAACGCGGGGGGGAACTTGTTGTATTGGCTGTGATAGTTCTGAAGAGCGATGCCGAACTGCTTTTCTTGGTTGCTGCACGACATGCGGGAAGCGGCTTCACGAACCTTTTGAACGGCCGGAAGCAGGAGGCCGATCAGGACGGCGATGATCGCGATGACGACCAGCAATTCGATCAGAGTGAAGCCGGCCGCACGGCGTCGTAAGCGGAAGGTAGCCATCAAGACTCCAGAAAATCGAGGTTGAGAATAGATCATGCCGAATACGAGATCAGCATCGAGTAGGGTTTCCTCATGGATTGGCAGTAGATGAAGAATATAAATCGTATCAGTGGGCGCATAGGCGGTCAAGGTACTTGCGTGTGGGGTATCTCGGTTTTGTGCTGCCTTTCTCGCATGATCTTCGGCCCGGAAACTCATCGGTTCATCGCGCCCTCTCGGGCTTGCCGGACCTGGATCACATATCGACGATGATGCTCGACTGGCGGGTCTGCTTGGTCCTACTGTCCCAGATGCGTAGCGTGATCTTGATGGCGCGAATCCCGATCAGGGAATTATTCGTAGTACTTCTGTACATCGGAATCGAAGGTTGCCAGTTGGAATAGTCGTAATAATCATCCTTACGACTCGACCAAGTGTCGAAGACGACTGGCGGGTTAGGACCAGCGCCAAATGCACTAGTCGGGGTGCGATAGGCCGCAGCGAAAGGGTGCGTCAGTTCGACGAACTCATCAGGGCCTCCACCATAGGCCGCCTTCGAGAGCAAAACGCTGATGTGGCACGACAAGACATCCGTGAGGAGGACATCGTTGCCGGCGAGGAAGACGTTTTGCTCGGCAAGGGTCAGATACGCATTAGCAGGAACATAGTTGGTCGGGCTAGAGCCTGGGGCACCTGGCATATCCGCCGGGGGCGTCTGAGGCGCTCCCGTACTCCACCGGCGCGCGGGCATTGTCACATCTTGCAAGTTGTTGAAGTAGATTTGTGCGGGAACCAGCGGATCCGCAATGGCCGAAATCTCGAGGTGGTCCGAAAGCGAAGCCGAAGGTACGGGCCAAACGACCGGAGCCTGGCTTCCAACCTGTTTGACGATCTCGTTATCCGGTGTCAACAGCCGCTGACGCATCTGCATCGTGTACAGAGGTTGTGGCGAATTGGTTGCGGAATCCACATCTTCCGTCACCAGGCCCGTATCTCTCAGGTAGATAGCGATCTCAGCCACGGAAGAGCAAATGAGGCTACTCGATGGTTCTTGGAATCGGCTGTCCGCGAAAGGCAGCCGCAGGAGAGGAGAGTTGGACGGCACACTACCTCGGAAGTAGTCGCCACGGTTGTTGCCCCGCAACTTCGCCGTGAAGTGCAGCGCGTGGGTGGAGGTCCGCGACGAGGGGAGCAGATCGAGGTCGTTTCCTTCCGAGATCGAACTAAAGCTGGGGGGATTATTCGGATTGGGACTCTGGATGATGCGGAAGAACCCCTCCGCAGGCGGGCCGTCCTTCCAGAAGTCCACGTCGCTGAGACGCTTCCGCCCCTCGAAGTGGTCGGCTTGGAGGTAGCGGCGCAGGATCGTGTTGGTGCTGCGGAGGCGCTCGTTCATGTCGCCGATCGCCTTGAGATTGCGGAACGCGGTCGTTCCCGCCGCGAAGGCTTCGGCGAGGATGTACATGATGAAGATGATGAGAGCCATCGCGACCAGCAGTTCGACGATCGTGAACGCCGAGCGGGCACCAGGGATTCGACGGTTTTTCATAGGATGTATGGTCTCCGCGCGATGCGTGTCGGTGTAGGTCCGGTTTCCAACCGGACGATTGCAATCTGTCCGGTTG
>JANXSH010000885.1 GCA_025356615.1 Planctomycetia bacterium
GGCATGAGGTAGACGGCGGCCTCGTCGTCGAGGCCGGTAAGCAAAGCGCGGAGCCGAGTTTGATTGCGGGCGTCGAGGCGTTCGTCCGGCTCGAGCCAGAGGATCCAGTCGCCGGAGGCGTGTCGCAATGCCTCGTTCCGGGCGGCGCTCTCGTCGTCTCCTGCGGCGAAGGCGATCACGCGCGCACCCGCTGACTTGCTCACTCCACTGCGCGCGTCGATGACGATGATCTCGTGGACCAGCCCGGCGACGCTGGCGAGGCAGTCGGCGAGATCGGCGGACTCGTCGTCCGCGATGAGGCACGCCGACACGAGCGGCGGTTGGAGCCGACCCGCTCCGGCGAACCACTCCTCGGACGGGACCACCTGGGGCGCGGCCCGGTGCATCAGGTCGCGCGAGCAGGCCACTTCCGCCAGCGCGTCGGCCTGCCCCGTCTCCGTGAGCGCGTGGCCCAGCGCGCGGGCGGCGGCGAGGTCGAGCGGGTTTTCGATGACGGCGGCGCGGAGATGGGGGACGGCGTCGGCGGCTCGGCCCGCTCGGCCCAGGGCGCAGCCCAACGCCGCCTGTGCGGTGGTCATATCCGGGCGAGCAATCGCGGCGGCTTCGTAGTGGGCGATCGTGCCCGTAAGTTCGGCGAGTAGCGTGTGGGCACGCCAGCGGAGGAGTTGTAACTTCGAGGCGGCCTCCAGGGCAGGTTCGTCGGCGTTGTTCCAGGCGGCTGCCTCCCACTCGACGCGGAAGTCATCCCAGAGGGGCGGGACGTGAGCCGCGTCGGGCCACGTCGGGTCCATCTCGGGCGGCTGGTCGAGCAGGATCAAGAGGCGCGTCGCCTCGCGGATCGCCTCGGGGCGTTGCCCCAGACACAGGAGTATCTCCGCATGATCGAGCATTGCCACTGGGTGCGCGACTGGGCCATTCGCGGCGTGTCGGAAGTGGTCGGCGGCTCGCGCCAGAAGAGGCACGTTCGCCGGTTGTTCGTGCTGCTGGATCATGGCGAGGACCGCCCCCGTCGCCTGGTGCAAGGCTGTCGGGTCCGGCTCGGACGAAAGCGCCTGGCCGAGATCGGCCAGCAATCCGGGGTCGAGGCGCGGCCGGGAGGCCGCCGCCTGCCAGATGCGGCCGGGCATCGGGTCGAATCGGGGGCGGCAGCGCGATCGCTCCTCGATCGCGGGCCACTCGCGGTCGAGCCGGCCCAGCGCCTGCCGCCACAGGGCGTCGAAGCCATACCCCTCGACGCGCCGGAGGGCGGCGTCCGCAACCTCCTGGCGCTGGTCCTCGTAGGCCAAGTAATGTTCCAGGAGCGCCTCGAGGTCGGTCTCGTCGTAGAAGACGCACTCTTTCCGGTCGGCGAAGAAGGTCGGCACCTCGCGATTGCCCGCCTCCTGGAACAGCAGCGCCCCGCCGGATGTCGCCTCGAACGTGCGGAGGTTGGCCTCGCCGCGCACGCTCCGGTTGAACACGATCCGCGAGCGGCTCAGGAGGTCGTGATACTCCGCGCGCGGGACGTTCGTTCGCAGGACGACGTTCCAGCGGTCCGCGAGGCCGGCGAGCCGGGCGAGGTAGTACATGCGCTCGCGCTGGACGGCGGGGTTGAAGTTGGCGACGAACAGGATGTCGATGTCGCGCCGGCGCTCGGGCCATTCGCGTTCGAGGAGGCCGCGCTCCGCGCCGAAGAGGCACGCCGGGCGGACGTGCGTGTGACCCTCACGCGCGAGCAACTCGACGCCGACGGCATCCGTGAGGACGACATCGCAGCGCGGCAAACGGTGCCGATAGAGGTGCCAGAGCAGATTCCAATCCGGCGCGAGACCGACGAGGGGAACGGGAGCGGCCCAGACGCCCTCGGGGATCGTGGTGTACGCGAGGTAGAGGCTGAGGAAATCGGGCCGCCACGAGGCCGGCAGGCGTGCGACGAGGGACTCGTAGGTGTCGTCGAAGCGGAGGACGATGTCCGTGCCCGACCAGCCGAACGTCAGGCACTCCTTGCGGTGTCGGGCCGTGAGGAGGTTCTGATCGGCGTAGGCGGCGGAGACGGGGCCGAACAAGTAGCGACGCATGGGGGTGTTGTAGGATTGTGCTAAGGGGGAGACGAGGAAGAGAATCGCGAGACTCGCGAGATGATGCCCTTGACGATATCTCGGGACATCTGTATTCATCCTGACAAGACCCCTCTCGTGGCGTTCCCATTCACTGAATGGAATCCCGTGAAGCTTTCCCGTCAACGATCTCTCTGGCAATCCTTCTGGTCGTCTCTCGACCGACGTTCGTGCGTTCCCAAGCTGGAACGACTCGAGGATCGTAACGCGCCGGACTCGTTGGTCAACCCCGTTGCCCCGCTCGTGGGCCTCTCCAGCATCGGCCTGCTTGCCGATCCGATGGGGGTCGATAATGGTGGTTTCGCAACCTTTGCCGGTTATACAGGGGGGGGGGGGGCTT